>NZ_AJRC02000006.1:0-118478 GCF_000298695.2 Streptococcus sp. GMD3S
TGTACCCATGCCGAACACAGTAGTTAAGCCCTAGAACGCCGGAAGTAGTTGGGGGTTGCCCCCTGTGAGATATGGAAGTCGCTTAGCTTTTATCCGCCATAGCTCAGTTGGTAGTAGCGCATGACTGTTAATCATGATGTCGTAGGTTCGAGTCCTACTGGCGGAGTATAAATCGAAACGTTCAACTGAACGTTTTTTTATTTATAAATATAGTGGACTGTTGAAATTTCAAATTTTAATTTTTAAATCTGTAATTACCTCTTTATTTTATTTTTAGTTCGTTTAGCTTTAAATTCTTCTTTTATAGGATTTGAAGCTTTTTTAGTTCCTTTTTTTGTTAGACTAGTGTTACTAATAAGAAAGGGAATTTTTATATGCTTCAGAAATTTTATGATCGAGCATTTGTCTTTTTGAAACTAGTTGAACAAGAATATGTCTCTTTAGGCCAGAGTTGTTCAGAGTGGGAATCACTTCATCTTCGTTTTTTACTATATTACTTAATCCGATTTAAAATAAAAAGTGATAGGGACTTTTCACTATATCACTTTAAAACAGCTTATCGTCTATATCTAGATAAATTCCTGCAAGGTGGTACAACTATTATCCAATAGGAAGCATCTATATCATAATTACGAACGATAGTTGTAGCTAGTTTTTAAAAAATATAGAATTAGCTTATAATCAAAGGCTTCTGTATTTAGAAATGAAAGAATTTCCAAATCTTTTCTACTGTTTCTTCTTGATAAAATAGTGTTTTTTTCTTATAATAAATTGTAAGATATAATTGCGGGTGAAATTCCTGCCATGTATATGAGAAAGGACGAGCTCCTAGTAGCTCAGACGAATTTTATTATGACTTCAGTTGTTGTTGTAGGTACCCAATGGGGCGATGAAGGTAAAGGGAAAATTACAGATTTTCTTTCAGCCAATGCGGAAGTGATTGCTCGTTACCAAGGTGGTGATAATGCAGGTCATACCATTGTTATTGATGGTAAAAAGTTTAAGTTGCACTTGATTCCATCTGGAATTTTCTTCCCTGAAAAAATTTCAGTTATTGGAAACGGTATGGTTGTAAACCCTAAATCTCTTGTGAAAGAGTTGACTTATCTTCATGAAGAAGGTGTGACAACAGATAATTTGCGTATTTCTGATCGTGCGCATGTTATTTTGCCTTACCACATTGAGTTGGATCGCTTGCAGGAAGAAGCTAAGGGTGACAATAAGATTGGTACTACAATCAAGGGAATCGGTCCAGCATATATGGATAAGGCTGCTCGTGTTGGAATTCGTATTGCGGATCTTTTGGATAAGGATATTTTCCGTGAACGTTTGGAACGCAATCTTGCGGAAAAGAATCGTTTGTTTGAAAAATTATATGATAGTACCCCTATTTCAGTTGACGATATTTTTGAAGAATACTATGAGTATGGTCAACAAATCAAGCAATACGTGACAGATACATCCGTTATCTTGAATGATGCGCTTGATAATGGCAAACGTGTGCTGTTTGAAGGTGCGCAAGGTGTTATGCTAGATATCGACCAAGGTACGTATCCATTTGTTACGTCGTCAAACCCTGTCGCTGGTGGTGTGACAATTGGGTCTGGTGTTGGCCCAAGTAAGATTGACAAGGTTGTAGGTGTTTGTAAAGCCTATACGAGTCGTGTAGGTGACGGACCTTTCCCAACTGAATTATTTGATGAAGTGGGGGATCGCATCCGTGAAGTAGGTCATGAATACGGTACAACAACTGGTCGTCCACGTCGTGTAGGTTGGTTTGACTCAGTTGTGATGCGTCACAGCTGCCGTGTATCTGGGATTACCAATCTTTCATTGAACTCTATCGATGTTTTGAGTGGTTTGGATACTGTGAAAATCTGTGTGGCCTATGATCTTGATGGTCAACGTATTGATTACTATCCTGCTAGTCTTGAGCAGTTGAAACGTTGCAAGCCAATCTACGAGGAATTGCCAGGTTGGTCAGAAGACATCACTGGAGTCCGTAATTTAGAAGACCTTCCTGAGAATGCACGTAACTATGTTCGTCGTGTAAGCGAGTTGGTTGGTGTTCGTATCTCAACTTTCTCAGTAGGTCCCGGTCGTGAACAAACTAATATTTTAGAAAGTGTTTGGTCATAGGAGATTTTTAAGATTAGTTTAAGACAGGTTGGGTATACTATAGACAGTTACAAGAAGACCTCCTAACTTGTTGTAACAAATATCCTAAACTTTTCTTTTTCATAATAATCTCCCTATTAAGTCACCGCATTCGGTGGCTTTTTTTGTCTTGAGAATCATGATATAATAATAAAATCGACAAGTAGGAAAAGAGAAGAACGATGAATTATACAGTTGAAGAAAAAGAAGCCTTTATGAGAGAGGCTTTGAGAGAGGCTGAGATTGCCTTAGAACACGATGAAATTCCAATTGGTTGTGTGATTGTCAAGGATGGAGAAATCATTGGTAGGGGGCATAATGCGCGCGAGGAGTTGCAACGGGCGGTCATGCATGCAGAAATCATGGCTATAGAGAATGCGAATGTGAGTGAGGAGAGCTGGCGCCTGCTCGATTGTACGCTTTTTGTGACCATTGAGCCTTGTGTCATGTGTAGCGGGGCGATTGGGCTTGCCCGTATTCCAAAGGTAGTCTACGGGGCTAAGAATCAGAAATTTGGTGCAGCTGGAAGCTTGTACGATATTTTGACAGATGAGCGTCTCAATCATCGTGTAGAGGTAGAAACGGGAATTTTGGAAGATGACTGTGCAGCGATTATGCAGGACTTTTTCCGAAATCGACGGAAAAAATAATTTCTCTTTAAAAACAGAGGGGAATGTGGTATAATGAATAGTGGAGCAACAGTTCTGCGTGAAGCGGGTCAGGGGAGGAATCCAGCAGCCCTAAGCGATGTGAATTGTGTGCTCTTTTTTCGTGCTTTTTTCGAATAAATAAGATAAAATAGCCTAGAATAAATGATTATAGAAAAGAGAAAAATATGAAAATTCGTGGTTTTGAATTGGTTTCGAGTTTTACAGATGAAAATTTGTTGCCTAAGCGTGAGACAGCTCATGCAGCTGGGTACGATTTAAAGGTTGCCGAACGAACTGTCATTGCGCCAGGTGAGATTATATTGGTCCCAACAGGAGTTAAGGCTTATATGCAACCGACAGAGGTGCTCTATCTCTATGACCGTTCTTCAAACCCTCGTAAAAAAGGCTTGGTCTTGATTAACTCTGTGGGTGTCATTGACGGAGACTATTATGGCAATCCAGGGAATGAAGGACATATCTTTGCTCAGATGAAAAATATTACTGATCAGGAAGTGGTTCTCGAAGTTGGGGAACGTGTGGTTCAGGCTGTCTTTGCTCCTTTCTTGATTGCAGATGGAGATGAGGCAGATGGCGTGCGGACTGGTGGATTTGGATCGACAGGGAAATAGAGGGATAAAATGGCAGACTATTTATTAGTTGTAGACATGCAGTCAGATTATGTTGCTGTAGGAAAAGCCTATCATGAAGAACTGACTGCAGCTGTAAATGACAAAATTGCTACTTATCCCAGCGACCGAGTTATCTATATTCTCAATCGTTTTTTCTGGGAGAGAAAAGATAGAAAGAAGAAATTTGCGACCAACTTGTTAGTTGTATCTTCTCGTATCTTTGAGAAGTGTCGGGCTTCTTGCTTTACTAATCCAGATTTAAAAGATTTTTTAGAGGGAAATGGTGCTAAGAGCATAGAGTTTATAGGGGTAGATGGCAATTTCTGTGTCAAGGCTTCCGTTTTGGCAGCTGTCAAGGAGAATTATCAGGTTTCTGTCGATTTGTCTGCTGTCGGAGTTGCCAACCAGAATAAATTTCAAAATACATTGTATAAGTGGCATTCTTTCGGAGTAACCGTAAAAGGAGAATTATTATAGCTAAGAAAAAAGCGACATTTGTATGTCAAAATTGTGAGTACAACTCACCTAAGTATTTAGGACGCTGTCCAAACTGTGGGTCTTGGTCTTCTTTTGTAGAAGAGGTTGAGGTTGCAGAGGTCAAGAATGCGCGTGTGTCCTTGACAGGTGAGAAAACCAAGCCCATGAAACTGGCTGAGGTGACTTCCATCAATGTCAATCGAACCAAGACGGATATGGAGGAATTCAACCGTGTGCTTGGAGGCGGAGTGGTACCAGGAAGTCTCGTCCTCATCGGTGGGGATCCTGGGATTGGGAAATCAACCCTTCTCCTACAAGTTTCAACTCAGCTGTCCCAAGTAGGGACTGTTCTCTATGTCAGTGGGGAGGAGTCTGCCCAGCAGATTAAACTCCGTGCAGAGCGCTTGGGTGATATTGATAGTGAGTTTTATCTCTATGCAGAGACCAATATGCAGAGTGTTCGCGCAGAAGTAGAAAGAATTCAGCCAGACTTCCTCATTATTGACTCTATCCAGACTATTATGTCTCCTGAGATTTCAGGGGTGCAGGGGTCTGTTTCTCAGGTACGTGAGGTGACAGCTGAACTTATGCAATTAGCGAAGACTAATAACATTGCCATCTTTATCGTAGGGCATGTGACCAAGGAAGGAACCTTGGCGGGTCCGCGTATGTTGGAGCATATGGTAGATACAGTGCTTTACTTTGAAGGGGAACGTCACCATACCTTTCGTATCTTGAGAGCAGTCAAAAACCGTTTTGGTTCCACTAATGAGATTGGCATCTTTGAGATGCAGTCGGGCGGATTGGTTGAGGTGCTCAATCCGAGTCAAGTTTTCCTAGAAGAGCGTTTGGATGGAGCGACTGGCTCATCAATTGTGGTGACTATGGAAGGAACCCGTCCGATTTTGGCGGAGGTTCAGGCTTTAGTGACACCAACTATGTTTGGAAATGCTAAGCGCACAACGACAGGTCTTGATTTCAATCGTGCAAGTCTGATTATGGCTGTTTTGGAAAAACGAGCAGGGCTTCTTTTGCAAAATCAGGATGCCTATCTCAAATCTGCTGGTGGTGTGAAATTGGATGAGCCTGCCATTGACTTAGCCGTTGCAGTGGCTATTGCCTCTAGTTACAAGGACAAGCCTACCAATCCTCAGGAATGTTTTGTGGGTGAACTGGGCTTGACCGGAGAAATTCGGCGCGTGAATCGCATCGAACAACGTATTAATGAAGCGGCAAAACTGGGCTTTACCAAGATTTATGTACCCAAGAATTCCTTGACAGGAATCACTCCACCCAAGGAAATTGAAGTCATTGGTGTGACAACGATTCAAGAAGTTTTGAAAAAGGTCTTTGCATAATCCGTGACAAATCCTCTTAAAAATGATAAGATAGGAGAAATATTTGATTATCAAATTTTTGAGGAGGGAATCGTGTCGTATTTTGAACAGTTTATGCAAGCCAATCAGGCTTATGTTGCCCTACATGGGCAGTTAAATCTGCCACTTAAACCCAAAACCAGAGTAGCTATCGTGACCTGTATGGACTCACGTCTACACGTTGCGCAAGCTCTAGGTTTGGCCCTTGGGGATGCTCATATCTTGCGGAATGCGGGTGGTCGAGTAACTGAGGACATGATTCGTTCACTGGTGATTTCCCAACAACAGATGGGAACAAGAGAGATTGTGGTGTTGCACCATACAGACTGTGGAGCTCAAACCTTTAAAAATGAAAGTTTTCATGAACATTTGAAACACGAGCTCGGAGTTGATGTGTCTGATCAAGATTTTTTACCATTTCAGGATGTTGAAGAGAGCGTGAGAGAGGATATGCAATTGCTTAGAGAGTCTCCACTGATTCCTGATGATGTGGTTATTTCAGGTGCTGTCTATGATGTGGATACAGGAAGTATGAGAGAAGTATACTAACTTTGTCTCGAAAAAATCTCATCCTAGCATAAAATCGATTGTTAAAATGTAGGATTTTTAGTTTTAATATAACTAATATAAAATAGTATAAAACAAGGGTATAAATGTTTACTCTTGTTTTATTTTTGATTGAAAAATAAAGGAAAAAGCGCTACAATGGTAGATGGAAAATGTTGTGTAAAAAACAAGTGATACATAAATACCGGAGGAAATCATGTCTTTTTCTGATTTAAAGCTGTTTGCCCTTTCTTCTAATAGAGAATTGGCAGAACGTGTGGCGCAAGAAATTGGGATAGAGTTGGGGAAATCGACTGTTCGCCAATTTTCAGATGGGGAGATTCAGGTCAACATTGAAGAATCAATCCGTGGAAAACACGTCTTTATCCTACAATCAACTAGTTCACCTGTAAATGACAATCTGCTCGAAATTTTGATCATGGTAGATGCCTTGAAGCGGGCTAGTGCAGAATCTGTCAATGTTGTTATGCCCTACTATGGTTACGCACGTCAGGATAGAAAAGCGAGAGCGCGTGAGCCAATCACTGCAAAACTTGTGGCAAATATGCTAGAAGTGGCTGGTGTGGATCGTTTGTTGACGATTGACTTGCACGCTGCGCAGATTCAGGGATTCTTTGATATTCCTGTGGATCACTTGATGGGCGCTCCATTGATTGCGGACTACTTTGAACGTCGTGGAATGGTTGGGCAAGACTATGTTGTTGTCAGTCCAGACCATGGTGGTGTGACTCGTGCTCGTAAATTGGCAGAGTTTTTGAAAACTCCGATTGCAATTATTGACAAACGTCGTAGCGTGGACAAGATGAATACCAGTGAAGTGATGAACATCATCGGTAAGGTAGAAGGCAAGACTTGTATCTTGATTGACGATATGATTGATACCGCTGGAACAATCTGCCATGCGGCGGATGCACTTGCTGAAGCAGGCGCAGTTGCGGTCTATGCAAGCTGTACACACCCAGTTCTTTCGGGGCCAGCTATGGACAATATCCAAAAATCAGCTATTGAAAAATTGGTTGTTTTGGATACCATCTACTTGCCAGAAGATCGTTTGATTGATAAGATTGAGCAAATCTCTATTGCTCATCTCTTAGGTGATGCTATTATCCGTATCCACGAAAAACGTCCTCTTTCTCCATTATTTAGTATCGAGAAAAAAATCTAAACTTTCACTTGAATAAACGAATTTCCTGGCAAGCTTTTTCTCTTGCTAGGAATTTTTTTGTAGTCAAAATCTGCAAGCCTTTTCAAAATATGCTATACTGAGAAAAAAGGAGGATTTCTATGAGCCAAGAATTTATCAATCCAAGTGATGGTGTGGTACGTCAGTATCTTGCAACCAGTAAAACGTTAGCGGTAGTAGGCTTGTCCGATCGTGAAGAAACAACTAGCAATCGAGTGACTAAGGAAATGCAGGCTCGAGGCTATAAAATCATTCCAGTTAATCCCAAGGTTGCAGGTGGTGAAATTTTGGGAGAAAAGGCTTATGCAAGCCTAGCTGAGATTCCTTTTCCTGTCGATATTGTCAATGTTTACCGTCGTAGTGAGTTTTTGCCCGATGTGGCGCGTGATTTTCTCAAAGCTGATGCTAAGATTTTCTGGGCACAACTGGGACTTGAAAGCTTAGAAGCAGAAGAAATCTTGCGTGCTGGAGGATGCGACGACATCGTAATGAATCGCTGTATCAAGAGAGAGCACACACGCTTAATTCTTGAACAATAAAAGGTAGCCATGGGCTACCTTTTGTCTTAGAAAATACCAATCAATGCCTGCATGCCTAGGCTGGTTAAGATGATGGCAATCCAGCAAAGGGCACCAAGAAGAATGGACTTGCCGCTGGATTTGATCAATCCAATGAGATTGGTTTTGAGACCGATAGCGCTCATGGCCATGACGATAAGGAATTTGGAGAGTTGCTTAAGAGGGGTAAAGATACTACCGGACACACCGAGAGAGGTAAGGAGAGTCGTTAAGAGAGAAGCCAAGATAAAGTAAAGGATAAAAAGTGGGAAGACTTTTTTTAGTTGGAAACCCTGGCTATTTTTTTGTTGGCGACTTTGCCAGAAGGAGAGAAAGAGCGTGATAGGAATAATGGCAAGGGTGCGTGTGAGTTTAACAATAGTTGCAGACTCAAGGGTATTGGTCTGATAAAGACTGTCCCATGCGCTGGCTGTGGCCGTTACAGAAGAAGTATCATTGACCGCAGTTCCTGCAAAGAGGGCGAAGCCTTCATTTGATAGATGAAGCCAGGTTCCTAGAGTTGGAAAGATGAGTGCCGCTAAGACATTGAAGAAAAAGATAACGGAAATGGCTTGGGCAACTTCTTTTTCCTTGGCATGGATAACGGGTGCTGTCGCAGCAATGGCAGAACCTCCACAGATCGAAGATCCCACTCCAATCAAGGTAGCCAGTTTTATGTCTAGCGCAAAGAAACGCTGGAAGAGGTAGGCAACGATTAAGGAAATCGAAATGGTGGAAAGGATGACGGGGAGTGAAGATTGTCCAACTGCGAAGACTTGCGAGATATTGAGACCAAAACCGAGTAAGATAACGGCATACTGGAGCAATTTCTTGGAACTAAAGGTCAAACCTGCGTCTAGTTGTTTGTAGGGTGAGAGCCAGGGGTGGAGGAGCATTCCAGCAAAAATTGCAAAGACAGGTGCACCCACGACGGGGAAAAATCCTCCCAGGAACCAAGATACGATAGAAATGAGAAGGCAGGCCAAGATTCCTGCTCCATTTTTTGATAAAAATGACATATAAACCTCCGAAAATAAGCACTTATTATTATAGTCCTGTCGAGAAGAAAAGTAAAACAGAAAGTGAAAAATGCGGGTTTCAGATGGATTTTGCGGTCAGGAAGCTTTTGTAGTATAATAGTACTATGTTCTGTAAGCAAGGGGGATATCTATGGACTTAACCAAACGCTTTAATAAACAGTTAGACAAGATTCAAGTTTCCTTGATTCGCCAGTTTGACCAGGCAATTTCAGAGATTCCTGGGGTCTTGCGTTTGACCTTGGGGGAACCTGATTTTACAACGCCAGATCATGTCAAGGAGGCGGCAAAGCGGGCCATTGACCAGAACCAATCCTACTATACAGGGATGAGCGGTTTACTGACCTTGCGCCAGGCTGCTAGCGACTTTGTAAAAGAAAAATACCAGCTAGATTATAATCCTGAAAATGAAATCTTGGTTACAATTGGGGCAACAGAGGCTTTATCTGCTACTTTGACAGCTATTTTGGAAGAGGGGGACAAGGTGCTCTTGCCAGCTCCTGCTTATCCAGGCTATGAACCGATTGTCAATCTGGTTGGGGCAGAGATTGTCGAGATTGATACAACTGAAAATGGTTTTGTCTTGACTCCTGAGATGTTGGAAAAGGCCATTTTGGAGCAAGGGGACAAGCTCAAAGCAGTTATTCTCAACTATCCAGCCAATCCGACAGGAATTACCTATAGTCGGGAGCAGTTGGAAGCCTTGGCAGACGTTTTACGCAAGTATGAGATTTTTGTGATCTGTGATGAGGTCTACTCAGAATTAACCTATACAGGGGAAGCTCATGTGTCTCTGGGAACTATGCTGAGAGACCAGGCTATTATTATTAATGGCTTGTCTAAATCGCATGCTATGACAGGTTGGCGTTTAGGCTTTATCTTTGCTCCTGCAACTTTCACAGCTCAGTTAATCAAGAGTCACCAATATTTGGTTACTGCCGCAAATACTATGGCTCAACATGCTGCAGTGGAGGCTTTGACCGCTGGTAAAAACGACGCAGAGCCTATGAAGAAGGAATACATTCAGCGTCGAGATTATATCATCGAAAAGATGACTGCTCTTGGTTTTGAGATTATCAAACCAGACGGTGCTTTTTATATCTTTGCTAAGATTCCAGCAGGTTACAATCAAGACTCCTTTGCTTTTCTGAAGGATTTTGCTCAGAAGAAGGCCGTTGCCTTTATCCCTGGTGCAGCCTTTGGACGTTACGGAGAAGGCTATGTGCGTCTGTCTTATGCAGCCAGCATGGAAACGATCAGAGAAGCCATGAGACTACTTGAGGAGTACATGAGAGAAGCATGATTCAGTCTATCACGAGTCAAGGTCTCGTACTCTACAATCGTAACTTTCGTGAGGATGACAAGCTAGTCAAAATTTTTACCGAGCAGGCGGGCAAGCGCATGTTTTTCGTTAAACACGCTGGCCAGTCCAAACTAGCTCCAGTTATTCAGCCCTTGGTGTTGGCACGATTTCTCTTGCGCATCAATGATGATGGGCTTAGCTACATCGAGGACTACCATGAGGTGATGACCTTCCCCAAGATTAATAGTGATCTCTTTGTCATGGCCTATGCAACCTATGTGGCTGCTCTTGCAGATGCTAGTTTGCAGGATAATCAGCAGGATGCTCCCTTGTTTGCTTTCTTGAGGAAGACTCTGGAGTTGATGGAAGCAGGTATAGATTATCAGGTTTTAACCAATATTTTTGAAATTCAAATCTTGACTCGATTTGGGATTAGCCTTAATTTTAATGAGTGTGTCTTTTGCCATCGGGTCGGTCAGGCCTTTGACTTTTCTTTTAAATATGGAGCCTGCCTTTGCCCAGAGCATTATCATGAAGATGAGAGACGTTGTCATCTAAATCCCAATATCCCTTATCTGCTCAATCAATTTCAAGCCATTGATTTTGAAACCTTGGAGACTATTTCGCTTAAGGCCGAAATCAAGCAAGAGCTACGCAAGTTTATGGATCAACTCTACGAAGAGTACGTTGGGATTCACCTAAAATCAAAGAAATTTATCGATTCCCTAGCAGACTGGGGACAATTACTAAAAGAGGAAGACAAATGAAAAAAATCGCAGTAGATGCTATGGGGGGCGATTACGCACCTCAAGCCATCGTTGAGGGTGTCAATCAAGCCCTTGCTGACTTTTCAGATATTGAGATTCAGCTCTACGGAGATGAAAGTAAGATCAAGCAATATCTAACGGCTACAGAGCGCGTCAGCATTATCCATACGGATGAGAAAATCAACTCAGACGATGAGCCGACAAAAGCTATCCGTAAGAAGAAAAATGCCAGCATGGTATTGGCAGCTAAGGCTGTTAAAGAGGGAGAAGCAGACGCCGTCCTCTCAGCTGGGAACACAGGTGCCTTGTTGGCTGCAGGATTCTTTATTGTGGGTCGTATCAAAAATATCGATCGTCCAGGACTCATGTCTACCTTGCCGACCATTGATGGAAAAGGCTTTGACATGCTAGACCTTGGAGCCAATGCGGAAAATACAGCCCATCATCTGCACCAATACGCTGTCCTAGGTTCCTTCTATGCGAAAAATGTTCGTGGGGTTTCGAAACCACGTGTTGGTTTGCTCAACAATGGAACAGAAAGCAGCAAGGGAGATCCGCTTCGTAAGGAAACATACGACTTGCTAGTAGCTGATCAAAGTTTGAACTTTGTCGGAAACGTGGAAGCGCGTGATCTGATGAATGGCGTTGCGGATGTTGTCGTAACAGATGGTTTCACGGGAAACGCTGTTCTCAAATCCATTGAAGGGACAGCCATGGGAATTATGGGCTTGCTCAAGACAGCTATTACAGGTGGTGGTCTTCGAGCGAAGCTAGGTGCTCTACTTCTCAAGGATAGTCTTAAGGGGTTGAAGACACAGCTCAACTATTCAGATGTTGGAGGAGCAGTCTTGTTTGGCGTCAAGGCGCCAGTTGTAAAAACTCATGGCTCAAGTGATGCCAAGGCTGTGTACAGTACGATTCGTCAGATTCGTACCATGCTAGAAACAGACGTAGTTGCTCAAACTGCGCGTGAATTTTCAGGAGAATAAAAAAGATGACAGAAAAAGAAATTTTTGACCGTATTGTAACCATTATCCAAGAGCGACAGGGAGAAGACTTTGCCGTAACAGAGGCCTTGAGTTTGAAAGACGATCTAGATGCGGACTCAGTGGACTTGATGGAGTTTGTCTTGACACTAGAAGATGAATTTGGTATCGAAATCACTGATGAGGAAATCGATCAACTTCAAAGTGTAGCGGATGTAGTAGCGATTATTAAAGATAAAAAATAGCCAAAAGCAACATGCAAGTCATGTTGTTTTTTTATTTGCAGAAAAAAGAGAAATTTTTAGTAGAAATTGCGAATAAAGAGATGAGAAAGAAAAAGGAGGAATGTTTATGTATGTGACCGGTTTTTATCCGTGGTTCATTAAGTGGTTTTTAAAATAAAAATGAATGAATTGTTCATTTTCGAATTGTTTTTCGAATAGATAGGTAAGGAAAAAGGGAAGGAGATTACGCGATGTATTTACCAATCTTATTGCCATGGTTGATCAAATGGTATTTAAAATAAATGAAATTTACCTGTTCATTTTAAATTACTTCTCGAATAGATAAGTGAGAAGAAAAGGAAGGAGAGAAGAAAATGATTTCAGTAATTTACCCAATCTGGCTATTTAAGTGGCTTAGGGGTTAAAGATTAAATATATAGAAAAAATAAGGAGAAAAAAGATGACAAATTTTGACAACATGGAACAGAACTTTGTAGCTCTTACAGAAGAAGAGTTGACGGATGTGAATGGGGGGTCGGTTACCGCTGTAGTTGTAGGAGGTGTCTTACTAATTGGTGGTATTGCTTGGGGCTATTTTATGTAATAATAAGGAGAGAAAAAATGAATTTAAATAAATGGACAGAATTGACAGAAGAAGAATTGATGAATACAGAAGGTGGCTTAATTACCATAGCCATGATTGCTGGAGGAGTAGCAATTTTCCTTGGTGGTCGATTAATTGGTCAAGATTTAAAACGTAAATTTGGATAAAAGTAGAATTGTATGAAAAATCTAAAAAATGTAATGGGAGCAGTTCTAATTATTTTTGGAGTGCTTTGCATATTGGGAGATTTAAATGTAATCACCTTTAATGTTGAAAAATATTTCCAAACAGAATTAGTTGTTCCGATCCTTATTTTGATGATGAGTTACTTGGATTTAGCTAAAGACAAGGTTTAAAGAGAACTATTTTTAGTGTATGGCAACTGCTATTGAATAGTCATCTTTTAGTTATTATCAATGAAATAAGAACTAATTTAGGAATAGTAGGGATTTTGGTTGGAGTAGCTATTGGATTAGCCAGTATTATTTAAAAAGGAGAGAGAAAAATGAAAGAAATGGATAAAAAATTTAATATCATGACAGAAGAAGATTTGGCTCTTACTGAAGGAGGCTTCATTGTCACTACTTCCACAGCAATAGCTTGGGGTGTATTAGGAGTAGCTTCTTATATGTATGGGCGTTATCTAGGAAGTAGACGTTAATCTAAATATAGAAGGAAATTAACTATGAATCGTAACCTAAATCTCAATACATTGTTACCTAAGCTAGCCACTATACTTCCTTTGTTAGGAATAGGTCTTAATCTTACGCTTCATCTAATTCGTACGGGTTCGCTAGTATCTTTTGATTGGCAATGGAGTTTAATAGGTTTGATTGTTGCAGGCTATTTTGGTATTTATTGTAAGGATTTGAAGAAAAATAATCAAAACTATAAATGATGAATCTGAATGGAAAGGATTTTGTGCATGTAAATGGCGGAGTTTTTCCACCTTGTTTTATCCAGAAACCTATCCAATTCTGCTTGGTCTGTTTTATGTAGGATACAAGTACAAAACAAAAGAAAGTACGATTGGGAATTGATGGACCATCAGATTGGAGTTTGAGATGAAAGTTGTTCAATTACTAGGAAACACTTGGCCAGAGACCACTGTATTATTTAGCTCGATGGCTTATCTAATTATTAGAATCGTGGCTAACGTAAACAAAATAAATCTACCTACGATTTCCTTGTTTTTAGTGGTTTTTATTTTACTGTGTCGGGGCCAAGGAGAAAGAAAAGGAGAATAGAATGAATAGGATTGTAAAATATGTTCTACTATTCACTTTCCTATTTTTGATGAATATTTTCATCTTTGGGATACTAGCAACTCTTGGATTTCAAGTAACAATGAGTGAAAATAGTTATATGGTGCCCCCGGTGTTTGCGTTTATCGTTTTATACACTATTCACAAAAGAAGTGGGAAATGTAAGAAATCTCTGTAATTGAATATTTTAGGCAGGACTCTTGTTCTGCCTCTTTTCTTTGACAAAAAGTGCTGTTTAGGCGTGGATATTGTTTTTTCAGAAACAATTCCCTTATTTCTTCTTCGTTTGGTTAAAATAATCTTACAAAGTTTTTAAGAGATTGTTAGAAAAAAGGAGATAGATATGAAATTTGGGAAAAGACACTATCGTCCCCAGGTGGATCAGATGGATTGTGGCGTGGCTTCCTTGGCTATGGTCTTTGGCTACTACGGTAGTTATTACTCCTTGGCTCATCTACGAGAGTTGGCCAAGACGACTATGGATGGGACGACTGCTTTGGGTGTTGTAAAGGTAGCAGAGGAGCTTGGCTTTGAGACGCGTGCTATCAAGGCGGATATGACGCTCTTTGACTTGCCAGATTTGACCTTTCCCTTTGTGGCCCATGTGCTCAAGGAAGGGAAGCTGCTCCACTACTATGTGGTGACAGGTCAGGATAAAAAGCACATTCATATCGCCGATCCAGATCCCAGTGTTAAGCTGACCAAGATTTCCCGTGAGCGTTTTGCGCAAGAATGGACAGGGGTCAGTCTCTTTATGGCGCCATCTCCAGACTATAAACCCCATAAGGAGAAAAAACAGGGACTCCTATCCTTCTTGCCAATATTATTCAAACAACGTGGCTTAATTGCCAATATCGTCCTAGCGACACTCTTGGTGACCCTGATTAACATTGTAGGTTCTTATTATCTGCAGTCTATCATTGACAGTTACGTACCAGACCAGATGCGCTCGACACTGGGTATTATCTCTATTGGGCTGGTTATCGTCTATATCCTCCAGCAGATTTTGTCTTATGCGCAGGAATACCTCTTACTTGTTCTGGGTCAACGGTTGTCCATTGATGTGATTTTGTCCTACATCAAGCATGTTTTTCATCTGCCGATGTCCTTTTTCGCGACACGCAGGACAGGAGAAATCGTATCTCGTTTTACAGATGCCAACAGTATCATCGATGCGTTGGCGTCGACCATTCTGTCGATTTTCCTAGATGTGTCGACGATTTTGATTATCTCGCTGGTCTTGTTTTCACAAAATATGACACTCTTTTTCATTAGTCTGCTTGCGCTTCCCATCTATACAGTGATTATCTTTGCCTTTATGAAGCCTTTTGAAAAGATGAATCGGGATACCATGGAAGCTAATGCGGTTCTGTCTTCTTCTATCATCGAGGACATCAACGGTATTGAGACCATTAAGTCTTTGACCAGTGAAAGTTCACGCTATCAAAAGATTGATAAGGAATTTGTGGCTTATCTGAAAAAATCCTTTACCTACAGTCGGGCAGAAAGCCAGCAAAAGGCACTGAAAAAAGTTGCCCAGCTCCTGCTCAATGTTGCTGTTCTCTGGCTGGGAGCTATTCTGGTCATGGATGGGAAAATGAGTTTGGGTCAGCTGATTACTTATAACACCCTGCTTGTTTACTTTACCAATCCTTTGGAAAATATCATTAACCTACAAACCAAACTTCAGACAGCGCAGGTTGCCAATAATCGCTTAAATGAGGTTTATCTAGTAGCTTCGGAGTTTGAGGAGAAGAAAACGGTAGAAGATTTGAGCATGATGAAAGGGGATATGACCTTTAAACAGGTTCACTACAAGTATGGCTATGGTCGTGACGTCTTGTCGGATATCAATTTGACCATTCCGCAAGGGTCTAAGGTGGCTTTTGTGGGGATTTCAGGGTCAGGAAAGACCACCTTGGCCAAGATGATGGTTAACTTCTACGATCCAAGTCAGGGAGAGATTAGTCTGGGTGGTGTCAATCTCAATCAGATTGACAAAAAAGCCTTGCGCCAGTATATCAACTATCTACCTCAACAGCCCTATGTCTTTAACGGAACGATTTTGGAGAATCTTCTCCTTGGAGCCAAGGAGGGGACGACTCAGGAAGACATCTTACGGGCAGTTGAGTTGGCAGAGATTCGGGAGGATATCGAGCGCATGCCACTGAATTATCAGACAGAATTAACTTCGGATGGGGCTGGAATTTCTGGTGGGCAACGACAACGAATCGCTCTGGCGCGTGCTCTTTTGACGGATGCCCCTGTCTTAATCTTGGACGAGGCGACTAGCAGTCTGGATATCTTGACGGAAAAGCGGATTGTGGATAATCTCATGGTTTTAGACAAGACCTTGATTTTCATTGCTCACCGTTTGACCATTGCTGAGCGGACAGAAAAGGTTGTTGTTTTGAATCAGGGCAAAATTGTCGAAGAAGGTACCCCTGCAGACTTGCTTGCACAGGATGGCTTTTATGCCCATTTGGTCAATAGCTAGAAAGAGGAGAAGATGAAACCAGAATTTTTAGAAAGTGCGGAGTTTTATAATCGTCGTTATCATAATTTTTCCAGTCGGGTGATTTTACCTATGTCACTTCTGTTCGTGTTTTTACTGGGATTTGCAGTTTTTGCAGAGAAGGAGATGAGTTTGTCTACTAGAGCTACTGTCGAGCCTAGTCGTATCCTTGCCAATATCCAGTCAACTAGCAACAATCGCATTCTTGTCAATCATTTGGAAGAAAATAAGCTGGTTAAGAAAGGAGATCTGCTCGTTCAGTACCAGCAAGGGGCGGAGGCTGTCCAGGTTGAGGCATATGCCAGTCAATTGGAGATGCTAAAGGATCAAAAAAAGCAGTTGGGGTATTTGCAATCCAGTTTGAAAGAGGGGAGTGATCAATTTCCAGAGGCGGATAAGTTTGGTTATCAGGAGATGTTTCGAGACTATCTCAGCCAAGCTAGTAGTCTTAGGAGTAATGTTTCTCAGCAAAATGCCAGCATCTCCTCTCAAAATGCGGCAGCAAGTCAGAGCCAGGCCGAGATTGGCAATCTTATTAGTCAAACAGAGGATAAAATTCGAGACTACAAAACAGCAAAGTCAGCGATTGAAACCGGAGCTCAACTGGATAGTCAGAATCCAGCCTACTCTTTTTATCAGACCTATAAAAACCAAGGTGAAGAAGATCCGCAAGCTAAATCGCAAGTTATTGCGCAAGTGGATGCTCAAATTGCCCAGCTAGAGTCTAGTCTAGCTACGTATCGTGTACAGTATGCGGGTTCTGGAGCTCAACAGGCCCACGCAACGGGACTGGATAGTCAGCTGGAATCGCTCAAATCTCAGCACTTAGTCAAAGTCGGTCAGGAATTAACTCTTTTGGATCAGAAAATTTTAGAAGCAGAGTCGGGTAAGAAGGTACAGGGAGGTCTCCTAGATAAAGGGAAGATTACAGCAAGTGAGGATGGGGTGCTTCACCTTAATCCTGAGACTAGCGATTCTACCATGGTCGCAGAAGGAACCCTGCTAGCCCAACTCTACCCATCCTTGGAAAAAGAAGGCAAAACTAAACTCACGGCTTATCTCAGTTCAAAAGATGTTGCTAGAGTCAAGATTGGGGACTCTGTCCGTTATACTACGACTAATGATGCCAAGAATCAAATTTTCCTGGATTCCACGATTACAAGTATTGATGCGACAGCTACAAAGACTGAACAAGGAAATTTCTTTAAAATTGAGGCGGAGACTAATTTAACTTCGGAGCAGGCTGCAACACTTCGTTATGGTTTAGAAGGCCGCCTGCAGATGATCACAGGGAAGAAAAGCTATCTCCGTTATTTTTGGGATCAATTTTTGAATAAAGGGTAATATTCGTGTTTTTCAGAGGAAAAATGATTTTAAAACTGTAAGAAGAGTTCATCTTGCAGTTTTTCTTTATGCTTAAAATAGGAAAATGTTATTTATTCGTAAAAACCTTGAATTTTCCATGCTTTTGTGGTAGAATGTGCTCAAGTAAAACGAAAGGCGAACTTTAAAATGTCAAAACAACTGATCTATTCGGGAAAAGCCAAGGATATCTATACAACTGAGGATGAAAATCTCATTATTTCAACTTACAAGGACCAGGCAACTGCTTTTAACGGTGTCAAGAAGGAGCAGATTGCGGGCAAGGGAGTGTTAAATAATCAGATTTCATCTTTTATTTTTGAGAAATTAAATGCGGCTGGTGTAGCGACTCATTTTGTGGAGAAGCTTTCGGATACGGAACAGCTCAATAAAAAGGTTGAGATTATTCCTTTGGAAGTTGTGCTCCGCAACTACACAGCTGGTTCCTTTTCAAAACGTTTTGGCGTAGAAGAAGGTATTGCATTTGAGACTCCAATTGTCGAATTTTACTATAAAAATGATGATTTGGATGATCCCTTTATCAATGACGAGCATGTGAAATTCCTTAAAATTGCGGATGACCAGCAGATTGCTTACTTGAAGGAAGAAACCCGTCGTATCAATGAGCTCTTGAAAGCTTGGTTTGCTGAGATTGGCCTTAAATTGATTGACTTTAAGTTAGAGTTTGGTTTTGACAAGGATGGCAAGATTATCTTGGCAGACGAGTTTTCACCAGATAACTGCCGTTTGTGGGATGCAGATGGCAACCACATGGACAAGGATGTTTTTCGTAGGGGTTTGGGAGAACTAACCGACGTTTACGAGATTGTCTGGGAAAAGTTGCAAGGTTTAAAATAACACCTTCAAGGTCATTTGGGAACATTGCAAGAGCTGAAATAAAGGAATAAGAATTGATGAATAAACGTATTTTTGTTGAAAAAAAGGCTGATTTTCAGGTTAAGTCAGAGAGTTTGGTGAGAGAGCTCCAGCACAACTTGGGACTGTCAACTTTGAAAAGTATTCGCATTGTGCAAGTTTATGATGTCTTTGATTTGGCAGAGGACTTGTTTGCACCTGCGGAAAAACACATCTTCTCTGAGCAGGTGACAGACCATGTTTTGGACGAAGCGGTTGTGCAGGCGGATTTTGCCAACTATGCTTTCTTTGCCATTGAAAACCTGCCAGGGCAGTTTGACCAGCGTGCAGCTTCTTCACAGGAAGCCTTGCTTTTGCTTGGTAGCTCAAGTGATGTAACAGTCAACACAGCCCAGCTTTACTTGGTCAATAAGGATATTGATGCGACTGAGTTGGAAGCAGTCAAGAACTATTTGCTCAACCCAGTTGATTCTCGTTTCAAGGACATCACGACAGGGATTGCCAAGCAGGAATTTTCAGAGTCGGACAAGACCATTCCTAAATTGACTTTCTTTGAAAGTTATACGGCAGAAGACTTTGCTCGCTACAAGGCCGAGCAAGGGATGGCAATGGAAGTGGATGATTTGCTCTTTATCCAAGACTACTTCAAATCAATCGGGCGCGTACCGACGGAAACAGAGCTCAAGGTTTTGGATACTTACTGGTCTGACCACTGCCGTCACACGACTTTTGAGACGGAGTTGAAACACATTGATTTCTCAGCTTCTAAATTCCAAAAGCAATTGCAAGCGACTTATGACAAGTATATTGCCATGCGTGAGGAACTAGGTCGGTCTGAAAAGCCACAAACCTTGATGGATATGGCGACTATTTTCGGTCGTTATGAGCGTGCTAATGATCGTTTGGACGATATGGAAGTGTCTGACGAAATCAATGCATGCTCGGTTGAAATCGAAGTGGACGTTGATGGTGTCAAGGAACCTTGGCTCCTTATGTTCAAAAACGAAACCCACAACCACCCAACGGAAATTGAGCCATTTGGTGGAGCGGCTACTTGTATCGGTGGTGCCATTCGTGACCCGTTGTCAGGGCGTTCCTACGTTTACCAAGCTATGCGTATTTCAGGTGCTGGTGACATTACAGCGCCGATTTCAGAAACGCGCGCTGGGAAATTGCCACAACAAGTCATTTCGAAAACAGCGGCTCATGGTTATTCTTCGTATGGTAACCAAATTGGTCTGGCAACGACTTACGTTCGTGAATACTTCCACCCAGGTTTTGTAGCCAAACGCATGGAGTTAGGTGCTGTTGTTGGTGCGGCTCCTAAGGGCAATGTTGTTCGTGAAAAACCGGAAGCCGGTGACGTGATTATCTTGCTAGGGGGCAAGACTGGTCGTGATGGTGTCGGTGGTGCGACAGGATCTTCTAAGGTTCAAACAGTTGAGTCTGTAGAGACTGCTGGAGCTGAGGTTCAAAAAGGGAATGCCATCGAAGAGCGCAAGATCCAACGCCTTTTCCGTAATGGCGATGTCACTCGTCTCATCAAGAAATCCAACGACTTTGGAGCAGGTGGTGTCTGTGTGGCTATCGGTGAATTGGCAGATGGTCTTGAAATTGACCTTAACAAGGTTCCTCTGAAATACCAAGGCTTGAATGGTACAGAAATTGCTATCTCTGAATCTCAAGAACGGATGGCAGTTGTGGTGCGTCCTGAAGACGTAGATGCCTTCGTTGCAGAATGTAATAAAGAAAATATTGATGCTGTTGTGGTGGCGACAGTGACTGAAAAACCAAATCTTGTCATGCACTGGAATGGTGAAACCATCGTCGACTTGGAACGTCGTTTCCTTGATACCAATGGTGTGCGCGTGGTTGTCGATGCCAAGGTGGTGGACAAGGATGTCAAACTCCCAGAAGAACGCACAACAAGCGTTGACACACTTGAAGCTGATACCCTTGCTGTCTTGTCTGATCTCAACCATGCGAGTCAAAAAGGTTTGCAGACCATCTTTGATTGCTCGGTTGGTCGTTCAACGGTCAATCACCCACTTGGTGGTCGTTACCAACTCACTCCAACTGAGGCATCTGTGCAGAAATTGCCAGTTCAACACGGAGTGACTCATACTGCGTCTGTTATGGCGCAAGGATTCAACCCTTATCTAGCAGAATGGTCTCCATACCACGGTGCTGCTTATGCGGTTATCGAAGCGACAGCTCGTTTGGTGGCTGCTGGTGCCAACTGGTCTAAGGCTCGTTTCTCTTACCAAGAGTACTTCGAGCGGATGGACAAGCAAGCAGAGCGTTTCGGTCAGCCAGTAGCAGCTCTTCTAGGCTCTATCGAAGCACAAATCCAACTTGGCTTGCCATCTATCGGTGGTAAGGACTCTATGTCTGGTACTTTTGAAGAATTGACGGTACCACCAACATTGGTTGCCTTTGGGGTGACGACGGCAGATAGCCGTAAGGTCCTCTCTCCTGAGTTCAAGACTGCTGGTGAAAACATCTACTACATCCCAGGTCAAGCCCTCTCTGCAGAGATTGATTTTGACTTGATTAAGTCTAACTTTGCTCACTTTGAAGCCATCCAAGCTGATCACAAAGTGACATCTGCATCAGCTGTCAAATATGGTGGTGTCCTTGAAAGCTTGGCTCTTGCGACTTTTGGGAACCATATCGGTGCAGAGGTGAACTTGCCTGAACTTGAGACAGCTTTGACAGCTCAATTGGGCGGATTTGTCTTCACATCTCCTGAAGAAATCGCTGGAGTGAAGAAAATCGGTCAAACAAGCGCAGACTTTACACTGACTGTCAACGGTGTGAAGTTAGATGGACAGAAACTTGACAGTGCCTTCCAAGGAAAACTGGAAGAAGTTTACCCAACTGAATTTGCCCAAGCTAAAGAATTGGCTGAAGTGCCAGCTGTCGCTTCTGACGCAGTCATCAAAGCCAAAGAAACTATTGAAAAACCGGTGGTTTACATCCCAGTATTCCCAGGAACCAACTCAGAATATGATTCAGCAAAAGCTTTTGAAAAAGAAGGTGCAGAAGTCAACTTGGTGCCATTCGTGACCTTGAATGAAGAAGCCATTGTCAAGTCAGTTGAAACTATGGTTGACAATATCGGCAAGGCTAACATCCTCTTCTTTGCAGGTGGTTTCTCAGCTGCGGATGAGCCGGATGGATCAGCTAAGTTTATCGTCAATATCCTTCTTAATGAAAAAGTGCGTGCAGCCATTGATAGCTTTATCGCTCGTGGTGGCTTGATTATCGGTATCTGTAATGGGTTCCAGGCCTTGGTCAAATCAGGTCTTCTTCCATACGGTAACTTTGAAGATGCAAGCAGCACTAGTCCAACCCTCTTCTACAATGATGCCAACCAGCACGTAGCTAAGATGGTGGAAACGCGAATTGCCAATACCAACTCACCATGGTTGGCTGGAGTACAAGTGGGCGATATCCATGCCATCCCAGTATCGCACGGTGAAGGAAAGTTTGTCGTGACAGCTGAGGAATTCGCAGAGCTTCGTGACAATGGTCAAATCTTTACCCAATATGTTGATTTCGAGGGTAAACCAAGCATGGACTCTAAGTACAATCCAAATGGTTCTGTAAATGCCATCGAAGGAATTACTAGCAAGAATGGTCAAATCATCGGTAAGATGGGACACTCAGAACGTTATGAAGACGGTCTCTTCCAAAACATCCCAGGGAATAAAGACCAGCACCTGTTTGCGTCGGCTGTTAAATACTTTACTGGGAAATAAGACTATAGATGACTAAGACGATTGGTGTGTTTTGAGAAGAAAAATGAAAGTTTGTGAAATATTTGAATAAATTAATTGATATACCTGATGTTGAAAAAAAGATTCAATTGAAAAAATCGTTATCTAGAGAGATGAGAGTAATGAAGGAGGACTTAAAGCCAAGAAAGTGTTTGCTTTGTGATAAAGATACTACAAGTTTTTGCAACTCTCACACTATTCCACAGTTATCGTTAAAAAATATTTCTGATTCTGGCAAGTTGACTCAAGCTGGTTATTTAATAGGGAGCGATCTGTCAGATAATGATAAGGGAGTGAGCAATTCGGGAACGATACAAATTATTTGTCGTAAATGTGATTCTTTCTATTTTCAGGAATATGAAAATGAAATGAATCTTACGTCTTATCCTAGCGATAAAATGTTGTCACAAATTGCATTGAAAAATTTCCTTTTAGAACTAGTTAGAATGAGGGAGGAAAAATATCATTTTAAAAAATCAATGTCTGATAATACAATCAAGAAGGCTTTATACTTAAGAATACCTGAGATTTCTAATAAAACGTTAGAGAATACATCTCAAAAAATAAAAGATCTTCATAATTCTTTTGATTATGATATTGAAGATTTTCAAAATGAAATTTTACTCCATAAAACTGCTATTGAAAACAATCTTAAAGGAGCATATCAAATTATTTTTCATGAGGTGCTCCCCTATAAGACACCGATAGCGTTTCAAGGCTCATTAACGTTGATTAGAGATATGTATGAATATCCAGTGAATGATACGAGTAACCATTCAAAAAAAAATCGTATTCAGAAGTTGCATCTGGCTATTTTACCATTAAAAGAAAAGACGATGGTGCTAGCTTTTTATCATAAAAGGGATTGGAAATATAGATCTCTAAAAAGTCAGTTTAACAGTAGCAATCGATTGAATAAACTGGATTTTCTTAATTATTTAATATTTGCTTACACTGAAAACTACTACTTTAGCCCGACAATTAAAGAAAAAATTAGAACAAATGAGAAGCTTGTGCTACTTAGTCAAGAACTTTTCGGCAAACCTAATTTGGGTCAGTATGTAGGTGTTGATAGTTATAAGAGAGTTGAGCCAGATGAAATTCCTAATTTTCTTTTAGAAGAGTGGGCTATAATGTAAAAATAAAAGGTATAAAAAATGACATACGAAGTAAAATCTCTTAATGAAGAATGTGGTGTTTTCGGTATCTGGGGACATCTAGACGCTGCTAAATTGACCTATTTTGGTCTCCACAGTCTTCAGCACCGTGGTCAGGAGGGGGCAGGAATCCTCTCCAATGATCAGGGACAATTGAAGCGTCATCGTGATATGGGGCTTTTATCAGAAGTGTTCAGAAATCCAGCTAATTTGGATAAACTAACTGGAACGAGCGCGATTGGGCATGTGCGTTATGCGACGGCTGGCGAAGCTTCTGTTGATAACATCCAGCCCTTCCTCTTTCGCTTTCATGATATGCAGTTTGGACTTGCTCACAATGGAAACTTGACCAATGCAGAATCGCTCAAGAAAGAATTGGAACAAAGAGGAGCAATTTTCAGTTCAACTTCGGACTCGGAAATCTTGGCCCACCTCATTCGTCGGAGTCACAATCCCAACTTGATGGGCAAAATCAAAGAGGCGCTCAGCCTTGTCAAAGGTGGATTTGCTTATATCCTGCTGTTTGAGGACAAGTTGATTGCGGCTCTTGATCCTAATGGTTTTCGTCCACTTTCTATTGGGAAAATGGCAAACGGAGCGGTGGTCGTTTCGTCAGAAACCTGTGCTTTTGAAGTCATTGGTGCCGAGTGGATTCGTGATGTGAAACCAGGGGAAATTGTGATTGTGGATGACAATGGGATTCAGTATGATAGCTATACGAATGATACCCAGTTGGCGATTTGCTCTATGGAGTATATCTATTTTGCCCGTCCTGACTCTAATATCCATGGTGTTAATGTCCATACAGCTCGCAAACGTATGGGGGCTCAATTAGCGCGTGAGTTCAAGCACGAAGCAGATATTGTGGTCGGTGTGCCAAATTCCTCACTCAGCGCAGCTATGGGATTTGCAGAAGAATCAGGTCTGCCAAATGAAATGGGTCTGATCAAAAACCAATACACGCAACGTACCTTTATTCAACCGACTCAAGAATTGCGGGAGCAAGGGGTGCGGATGAAACTGTCTGCTGTTTCGGGCGTTGTCAAAGGCAAACGTGTGGTGATGATTGATGATTCCATTGTTCGTGGGACGACCTCTCGCCGTATCGTTCAGCTTTTGAAAGAAGCAGGTGCGTCTGAGGTTCACGTTGCTATTGGGAGCCCTGCGCTAGCTTATCCATGTTTTTACGGGATTGATATCCAGACGCGTCAGGAGCTGATTGCGGCCAATCATACGGTCGAAGAAACTCGCCAAATCATTGGTGCGGATAGCCTGACCTATCTTTCGATTGATGGCTTGATTGATTCTATCGGCATCGAAACAGATGCGCCAAACGGTGGTCTTTGTGTCGCTTACTTTGACGGCGACTACCCAACTCCTCTCTACGACTATGAGGAAGACTATCGTAGAAGTTTGGGGGATAAGACCAGTTTTTACAAATAGACGGATAAAGACTCTCCATGAAAGGAAAGGAAGAGAAGATGACAAATAAAAATGCTTATGCTCCACGTCTCGCTACTGACTAAAAGCTAAAGCATTTGTCAGTAGACGCTTTGCCCTATGGGACCAAAGCTAGAGCCCTGACTAGTATTTTTAGATAAAATAATTGTTTATCTAAAAATACGTCGCAATCTTCTCAAAGAAAAGGAAAAATAAAATGGCAAATAAAAATGCGTACGCCCAGTCGGGTGTAGATGTTGAAGCGGGTTATGAAGTTGTTGAGCGGATCAAAAAGCATGTGGCTCGCACGGAGCGTGCGGGTGTTATGGGAGCTCTTGGTGGTTTCGGTGGCATGTTTGACCTCTCAAAAACAGGTGTCAAAGAGCCTGTCTTGATTTCAGGGACTGACGGTGTCGGAACCAAGCTCATGCTGGCCATCAAGTTCGACAAGCATGATACCATCGGTCAGGACTGTGTGGCCATGTGTGTTAATGACATCATCGCTGCAGGTGCGGAGCCTCTTTACTTCCTTGACTACGTCGCGACCGGCAAGAATGAACCAGCTAAACTAGAACAAGTCGTTGCTGGTGTGGCAGAAGGTTGTGTGCAGGCAGGCGCTGCTCTCATCGGTGGGGAAACGGCTGAAATGCCTGGTATGTATGGCGAAGATGACTACGACTTGGCTGGTTTTGCAGTCGGTGTGGCTGAAAAATCTCAAATCATTGACGGTTCAAAAGTGGCAGAAGGTGATGTTCTTCTCGGACTTGTGTCAAGTGGGATTCACTCAAATGGTTACTCACTTGTCCGTCGTGTCTTTGCCGACTACACAGGTGAGGAAGTCTTGCCAGAATTGGAAGGCAAGAAACTCAAAGAAGTCCTTCTTGAGCCGACTCGTATCTATGTCAAGGCAGTCTTGCCACTCATCAAGGAAGAGTTGGTCAATGGAATTGCCCACATCACAGGTGGCGGCTTTATCGAAAATGTTCCTCGTATGTTTGCGGCTGACCTAGCTGCGGAAATTGAAGAAGACAAGGTTCCAGTCCTTCCTATTTTCAAAGCCCTTGAAAAATACGGTGAAATCAAGCATGAAGAAATGTTTGAAATCTTCAACATGGGTGTGGGACTCATGCTGGCAGTTAGCCCTGAAAATGTAGGTCGCGTCAAGGAATTGTTGGATGAACCAGTCTATGAAATTGGTCGCATCGTCAAGAAAGAAAACGAAAGTGTCATCATCAAATGAAAAAAATAGCGGTTTTTGCCTCTGGTAACGGCTCAAATTTTCAGGTGATTGCCGAAGAATTTCCGGTGGAATTTGTTTTTTCAGACCATCGTGACGCCTATGTGCTAGAGCGGGCAGACAAGCTCGGAGTCCTGTCTTATGCTTTTGAACTCAAGGAGTTTGAGAACAAGGCAGACTACGAAGCAGCACTTGTCGAACTCTTGGAAGAACACCAGATTGACTTGGTCTGCCTCGCAGGCTACATGAAAATCGTCGGTCCAACCTTGCTAGCAGCTTATGAAGGCCGTATCATCAATATTCACCCAGCTTATCTCCCGGAATTCCCAGGAGCTCATGGTATTGAGGATGCTTGGAATGCAGGCGTTGACCAGTCTGGCGTGACCATTCACTGGGTGGATTCTGGTGTGGACACAGGCAAGGTCATCAAGCAAGTCCGTGTGCCACATCTAGCAGATGATACTATCGAAAGCTTTGAAGCTCGTATTCACGAGGCTGAGTACAAGTTGTATCCAGAGGTGCTGGATAGCTTGGGAGTGGAGAGAAGGTAAGAAGTAAATCAAGTTTTGATTGCGCAACCTTGCTAGGAGAAAAAATGATTGAACTGAAATTGGTAGATGAGAGCAGTTTTTAGGCAGTGCTGGATTTGAAAATATCTGAAGCTGATGAACAAGCACATTTCGTGGCTCCAAATGTACGTTCTTTAGCTGATGCATGGCTCTACCGGAAAAACGAAGATGTGTTTCCGATGGCAATCTATTGGGATAAGCAAGTGGTTGGCTTTCTCCTGCTAGAAATAGACAAGGATGAAGCGGAATACTTTATCTGGCGGATAATGATTGGTCAGCAGTACCAAGGAAGAGGTTATGGTCGAAAAGCCTTGGAAGTTCTAATCAAAGAGGCCCAGATGGATAGAGCTTGCAGTCATATTACCGCAGATTATGTGGTTGGAAATGAAAAAATGAAGCACCTGTTGACTGGTCTGGGTTTTCAGGAAACGGAATTTATAGAAGAAAATAACGAAGTCGCTATGCGCTTGGATCTAAAGAAAGAGGAATAGAATGACGAAAAAGGCCTTAATCAGCGTCTCAGACAAAGCGGGCATTGTTGAATTTGCCCAAGAACTTAAAAAACTCGGTTGGGAGATTATCTCGACAGGTGGGACAAAGGTTACCCTTGATAATGCTGGGGTGGAGACCATTGCAATTGATGATGTGACGGGCTTCCCAGAAATGATGGACGGTCGTGTCAAGACCCTTCACCCAAATATCCATGGTGGGCTCCTCGCTCGTCGTGATCTCGATAGCCACCTTGAGGCGGCTAAGGACAATAAGATCGAGCTTATCGACCTTGTAGTGGTCAACCTCTATCCTTTCAAGGAAACAATCCTCAAACCAGACGTGACGTACGCTGACGCAGTTGAAAATATCGATATCGGTGGGCCGTCTATGCTTCGTTCAGCAGCTAAAAACCATGCCAGCGTGACGGTTGTGGTAGACCCTGCTGACTATGCTGTGGTTTTGGACGAATTGGCAGAAAATGGTGAAACGACTTATGAAACTCGCCAACGTTTAGCAGCCAAGGTTTTTCGTCACACAGCGGCTTATGACGCCTTGATTGCAGAATACTTCACAGCTCAAGTAGGTGAAGCAAAGCCTGAAAAGCTCACTTTGACCTATGACCTCAAACAAGCTATGCGCTATGGGGAAAACCCTCAACAAGATGCAGACTTTTACCAAAAAGCCTTGCCAACGGATTACTCGATTGCATCAGCCAAACAGCTCAACGGTAAGGAATTGTCCTTCAATAACATTCGTGACGCGGATGCGGCCATTCGTATTATTCGTGATTTCAAAGACCGTCCAACTGTTGTGGCTCTCAAACACATGAACCCATGTGGAATTGGTCAAGCTGATGACATCGAAACTGCTTGGGACTATGCTTATGAGTCTGACCCAGTATCTATCTTTGGTGGGATTGTCGTCCTTAACCGTGAGGTGGATGCTGCGACTGCTGAGAAGATGCACGGCGTTTTCCTCGAGATTATCATCGCACCGAGCTATACCGATGAAGCGCTAGCCATTTTGACCAACAAAAAGAAAAACTTGCGCATCCTTGCCTTGCCATTTGATGCTCAAGATGCTAGTGAGGTAGAGGCAGAATACACAGGCGTGGTCGGTGGACTTCTTGTGCAAAACCAAGACATGGTCAAGGAAAGCCCAGTTGACTGGCAAGTGGTGACCAAACGCCAGCCAACCGAGACAGAAGCAACTGCTCTTGAATTTGCTTGGAAGGCTATCAAGTACGTCAAATCCAACGGGATCATCGTGACCAATGACCACATGACACTTGGCGTTGGGCCAGGTCAAACCAACCGTGTGGCTTCAGTCCGTATCGCTATTGACCAAGCTAAAGATCGTCTTGACGGCGCTGTGCTTGCTTCCGATGCTTTCTTCCCATTTGCGGATAACGTGGAAGAAATCGCCAAAGCAGGTATCAAGGCCATCATCCAACCAGGTGGATCAGTCCGTGACCAAGAGTCAATTGAAGCGGCTGATAAACATGGTTTGACTATGGTCTTCACAGGCGTAAGACATTTTAGACATTAAAAAGATAAAAGGGAAGAAAACAGTTTCTTTCCTTTTTTGGCTTAAAATGCTAAGTGAAACAAGATTAGAACGAACGTTTGTGATATAATATTAGTAAATAATTCGCAAAAGAGGTTGAGAGATGAAGCTGTTAGTTATCGGTTCGGGTGGTCGTGAACATGCGATTGCTAAGAAGTTGCTTGAGTCAAAAGACGTTGAAAAAGTCTTTGTAGCTCCTGGAAATGACGGGATGACTCTGGATGGGCTGGAGTTAGTAAACATCTCTATTTCCGAACATTCTAAGTTAATAGAGTTTGCAAAGGATAACGATATCGCTTGGACCTTCATCGGGCCAGATGATGCCCTTGCTGCTGGTATCGTGGATGATTTTAACAAAGCTGGGCTCAAGGCTTTTGGTCCGACTAGGGCTGCAGCGGAGCTGGAGTGGTCCAAGGATTTTGCTAAGGAAATCATGGTCAAATATGACGTTCCGACAGCAGCCTATGGCACATTTTCAGATTTTGAGGAAGCCAAGGCCTATATCGAAAAGCAGGGGGCGCCTATCGTAGTCAAGGCAGACGGTTTGGCCCTTGGGAAAGGTGTCGTCGTTGCTGAAACAGTTGAGCAAGCGGTCGAAGCCGCTCACGAGATGCTTTTGGACAATAAATTTGGTGACTCAGGTGCGCGTGTGGTTATCGAGGAGTTTCTTGCAGGAGAGGAATTTTCACTTTTTGCCTTTGTCAATGGGGACAAGTTCTACATCATGCCAACGGCTCAGGACCACAAACGTGCTTACGATGGCGACAAGGGCCCTAACACTGGCGGGATGGGTGCCTATGCGCCAGTTCCTCACTTGCCACAGAGCGTGGTTGACACAGCGGTTGAGACCATTGTCAAGCCAGTTCTTGAAGGCATGATCAAAGAAGGACGTCCCTACCTTGGTGTCCTTTACGCGGGTCTTATCTTGACAGTTGATGGACCGAAAGTCATCGAGTTCAATTCACGCTTTGGAGATCCTGAAACACAAATCATCTTGCCTCGTTTGACATCTGACTTTGCGCAAAATATCACTGATATTTTGGATGGGAAAGAACCAGAAATCACTTGGACGGACAAGGGTGTGACACTTGGCGTAGTTGTCGCATCCAATGGGTACCCGCTAGACTATGAAAAAGGTATTGAGTTGCCAGCCAAGACAGAAGGTGACATCATCACCTACTATGCCGGAGCTAAGTTTTCGGAAAATAGCAGAGCACTGCTATCAAACGGCGGACGAGTCTATATGCTCGTCACCACAGCCAACACTGTCAAAGAAGCTCAAGAAACCATCTACCAAGAACTCGCCCAACAAAAAACAGAAGGCCTCTTTTACCGAACAGATATCGGAAGCAAGGCCATTAAGTAAAGATATAAGAATAACGCGACGAAGTCGCCAAATACGATAATGATCGCCGTGGTGAAAAGACCAGAACAGAACTTGTTCTGGTCGGGGGAAACTTTGAGACCTTAGGCTCAAAGTTTAGGAATGAAACCGAAGGTTTGCTTCCGCCCCCACCACCTAAGACCATTATCAAAAAGAAAAATAAAAATTTACAAAATACGTTAATGGTCGTATGGTTTGCGAGCGTTAGCGAGCTAATATAGGATAATCGTCGCAGTAGTGGAACTCCTAGTAGCATAGCTACTAGGAGCGGAAAACTGGAGACTTAGGCTCCAGTTTTAGTAATGGAACGCCCTAGGCGGTCGCTTACGTCCGCACTACATTAGACGATTATTAAAAGAGGAGAAGAAATGAAACCAATTATTTCCATCATCATGGGCTCAAAATCCGACTGGGCAACCATGCAAAAAACAGCAGAAGTCCTTGACCGCTTCGGTGTAGCCTACGAAAAGAAAGTTGTTTCCGCACACCGTACACCAGACCTCATGTTCAAACATGCGGAAGAAGCACGTAGCCGTGGCATCAAGGTCATCATCGCTGGTGCGGGTGGCGCAGCCCATTTGCCAGGTATGGTAGCTGCCAAAACAACCCTTCCTGTCATTGGTGTACCAGTCAAATCACGTGCTCTTAGTGGCGTGGACTCGCTCTACTCTATCGTTCAGATGCCGGGTGGCGTACCAGTCGCAACTATGGCTATCGGTGAAGCAGGGGCGACAAACGCGGCCCTCTTTGCCCTTCGTCTTCTTTCAGTAGAGGATCAGGCTATCGCGACAGCTTTGGCAGATTTCGCAGAAGAGCAAGGAAAAATAGCAGAGGAGTCAACAAATGAGCTCATCTAAAACAATCGGAATTATCGGTGGCGGTCAGCTGGGGCAGATGATGGCCATTTCTGCTATCTACATGGGGCACAAGGTTATCGCACTGGATCCTGCGGCTGATGGTCCCGCCTCTCGTGTGGCGGAGATCATCGTGGCTTCTTATAATGATGTGGACGCCCTGCGTCAGTTGGCGGACCGCTGTGATGTTCTCACTTATGAATTTGAAAATGTCGATGCCGACGGTTTGGATGCTGTCATCAAGGAGGGACAACTCCCTCAAGGAACTGACTTGCTCCGTGTTTCTCAAAATCGTATTTTTGAAAAGGACTTTCTCTCAAACAAGGCACAAGTCACCGTGGCACCCTACAAGGTCGTGACTTCTAGCCAAGACTTGGCAGATATTGACCTGTCGAAAAACTATGTCCTCAAGACGGCGACCGGTGGCTACGATGGCCATGGTCAAAAGGTTATTCGTTCAGAAACAGATTTGGCAGAAGCCTATGCGCTAGCTGACTCAGCAGACTGTGTTTTGGAAGAATTTGTCAACTTCGACCTTGAAATTTCTGTCATCGTGTCAGGAAATGGCAAGGACGTGACAGTCTTCCCTATTCAGGAAAATATCCACCGCAACAATATCCTGTCTAAGACCATCGTGCCAGCCCGCATTTCAGAAAGTCTAGCTGAAAAAGCCAAAGCTATGGCTGTGCGAATCGCAGAACAACTGAACTTGTCTGGGACTCTTTGTGTGGAAATGTTTGCGACAGCTGATGATATTATCGTTAATGAGATTGCCCCACGCCCCCACAACTCAGGACACTATTCGATCGAAGCCTGTGATTTCTCCCAGTTTGATACCCATATCTTAGGTGTTCTCGGAGCACCGCTTCCAGCCATCAAACTGCATGCACCTGCCGTCATGCTCAACGTACTCGGCCAGCATGTCGAGGCCGCTGAAAAATATGTCACAGAAAATCCAAGCGCCCACCTCCACATGTATGGTAAAATAGAAGCGAAGCACAACCGCAAGATGGGACATGTGACTTTGTTTAGTGATGTGCCGGATAGTGTGAATGAATTCGGTGAATATGAAATGAGTAAGAAAAATATAATGTGATTAATTTTGAATAAGGATTTATGATCTATTATGGAAGTAATAAAGTATAATAATAAACCATTAACTCTTAAAACAGCTATAAATAAGCCTAGTTTAACAGGTAGAACAGTTATCGTATCTGATAGGTGGGAGTATGTGAGATTTTTTCTAAGAAATATAAAAAGAGGGAAAAAAAGTAACGCAGAGAAAGCTCTGTTTTATTGGAATCAGGCAGAAGAATTTTATAAGTCTAGTAAAAATTTATCGTTAACTTCTGCTCCGCTTCCTCTTTATTATTGTTTTTTAAATGCAACTAAAGCGCTTTTAGAATTTTGGGGCATCAATAATTCATACTATACGCCTTATCATGGTGTATCAGGTAAAAATAAAAATACAAACAAAAACAAGCCAAGGTTAGATGAGCAAGAGGTCGTAATTAAAGCTAGAGGGGTTTGTCCAGGACTACTTCATTTTTTTGATGGAAATATGGGAATAATTGGCTCAAAACACTCTTTAGATGAGTTGTTAGCTAATTTAGTATATATTCATAGGACGTATGTTATTTCGCAGGGAATCAGTCAAAATAAAGAGATGTTTATTCCTTTAGACGATGTTTATTTTGTTAGAAAGCCTGATAAAAGAGTGACTATAAATGCAAAAATTGATGAAAAATATACGAAACATAATAATGTTAAAGGAAATAATTTAAGAAGAGTGAGAGTCTATAAAGACTTTGATGGTACTAAACTTTCATGGAGACAGTGCCCGGTACAACTCCAAAATATTAGAAATGTGTCTTCTAATCAAAATTTATTAAATTTTCATAAGATGGTAAGAAAATCATTCCAAGAAATTTCTTCGGGTATTAATTCTAGATGGTATTTTAAAGACTTTAATAATCCTAAAAGTTTAGATATTCCTCCAATAGTAATAATGTATATGTGTATGCATCGTCTGAGTGAGTTGTCAAGATATGAACCAGATGTTTTAAATGCGTATTTAATGAAAGAACATAGTTGGATTCTTTCGGAATTTATTAAATTAACTCCATTTCAGTTTATAAATATGATTGTTGCAGAGATAACTCGAGAACAATTGGGTGTTTCAAGGCACATCATAGAAATATAAGTGAATACTATGAAGAGGTTTTATATATTTATGATTAAGACTATAAAATACCCAAACAAAAGTGAAGCGCTTCATTATATCACTAATGATATAGCAAATCAGCTAGGATATAGCAGTGTAGATGAATTAGCTGATTGCTATAATGGATATGGAAGTTTCGTTTTAGAGGATTTTGTTAATTTTAATAAAGATTTTTTTAAAACTGAACAAGACATTCATGAATTTGCTAAAAATGTTAAAGATGAAAGAGATAGAGCAAAAAGAGGGATTGCCTTGTTATCTAGAGAAACTATTATTCCACCTAATGGGGGGACCTCAAAAGGAAAGTCACAATTCTCTGGGTCAGTGTTTCATACAGGCCATATACTGGGACATATGTTAGTCGGAAGAATGAAGGATTTTAATTCAAGAAAAAATAATGATGAAAATATTTTTCCTCAGACAAGTTGGTCTAATGGAGGTGGGAGAGATTTTGAGTCCTTTAAATTAAATTCTGAGAGGGGTAATTCTCAATTAACGTATGAAAGACGTATATGGAATAAGCTAAATAAAAATGGTAACAAAGACCTTCAGGTATATTATCAGGTTGATTTAATATATCATAAATCTGAAGAAGTTCCAAGAGGAATCCATATTCAGGCTATTCCTAGCGATGACATAACAGAACTCAATAAGAATAGAGTATCTCTGAATGTGTTTATTCCTAATATTAGATATAATGAGATTTCTGAATTAGATTATGATTCTTGGGATAGTAAGAGGAATAAAGTTTAGATGGCTCGTTATTAAAAAGGTGAAACTTAAGAAGAAAGGAAAATTAATCATGATCGAACGTTATTCTCGCCCTGAGATGGCGAACATTTGGAGTGAAGAAAATAAATACCGTGCTTGGCTTGAGGTGGAAATCTTGGCTGATGAGGCATGGGCTGAGTTGGGGGAAATCCCTAAGGAAGATGTGGCTTTGATTCGCGAGAAGGCGGACTTTGACATCGACCGTATTTTGGAGATTGAGCAGGAGACTCGCCACGATGTGGTGGCTTTCACTCGTGCGGTTTCTGAGACTCTTGGTGAAGAGCGCAAGTGGGTGCACTATGGGTTGACTTCTACCGACGTGGTGGATACGGCCTACGGTTACCTTTACAAGCAAGCCAACGACATCATCCGTAAGGATCTTGAAAACTTCCTCAACATCATCGCTGATAAAGCGAAAGGACACAAGTTTACTATCATGATGGGACGTACCCACGGTGTGCACGCTGAGCCTACAACTTTTGGTCTTAAATTGGCAACTTGGTACAGCGAAATGAAACGTAACATTGAGCGTTTCGAACATGCGGCTGCTGGCGTGGAAGCTGGTAAGATTTCTGGTGCGGTTGGTAACTTTGCCAACATCCCACCATTTGTGGAGCAATACGTCTGCGACAAGTTGGGTATCCGTGCTCAAGAAATCTCTACACAAGTCCTTCCTCGTGACCTTCACGCTGAGTACTTTGCAGTTCTTGCTAGCATCGCGACTTCAATCGAACGTATGGCAACAGAGATCCGTGGTTTGCAAAAGTCTGAACAACGCGAAGTGGAAGAGTTCTTTGCTAAAGGTCAAAAAGGGTCTTCAGCAATGCCTCACAAACGCAACCCTATCGGTTCTGAGAACATGACAGGTCTGGCGCGTGTGATCCGTGGTCACATGGTCACAGCTTATGAAAACGTAGCCCTTTGGCACGAACGTGATATCTCTCACTCATCAGCTGAGCGAATCATCGCACCAGATACAACCATCTTGATTGACTACATGCTCAACCGTTTTGGAAATATCGTCAAGAACTTGACGGTTTTCCCTGAAAACATGATCCGCAACATGAACTCAACTTTTGGTCTTATCTTTAGCCAGCGGGCGATGTTGACCTTGATTGAAAAAGGTATGACCCGTGAGCAAGCCTATGACTTGGTGCAACCAAAAACAGCCCACTCTTGGGACAACCAAGTAGACTTCAAACCGCTTCTCGAAGCAGATCCAGAAGTGACATCACGCCTCACTCAAGAGGAGATCGACGAAATCTTCAATCCTGCATACTACACTAAACGAGTGGATGATATCTTTGAACGTATAGGACTTGGTGATTAATCCTAACAATAAAAAGCGAGATTCAATCTCGCTTTTTCGTATTCTCCTAGAAGAATCTTAGTCTTCTTTTCTCTTAGTCAGTCCGTAGGCTGCTAGAGTCGCCATGAGGCCTGCTGCGACCAAGCCTGCAGAATCTTGACTTCCTGTTGCAGGGAGTTGTTTTTCATCTGCTTTGGCAGTAGTTGGTGCAGTTTGCTCAGCTTTCTCAACGGCAGTGCCGACTTCAACAACTTGAGCGACCGCTTCCTGCGATACCGCACTATTGACAAGTGTTCTTTCTTCCTTGCCGTCAGCAGTAGTGCTGACAGAGTAGAAAATCGTACGGCGACCATTTACACCAGTAACGATGACTTGCGTTTGTCCGAGTGGCAATTGTGGATTTTCACGTGTCACAGTAGTGAACGGAATATCTTCCTCTTGGATATCCAGCCTTGGTTTCGCTTCGGCAGCTGGAGCAAGGCCACTTTCATCTCCTTTGTGAGTAATAGGGGCGCCGATTTCAACCACTTGGGTCACAGGTTCTTTGGTCACTTGGCTATCTAGAACCGTTTCTGTTTGTTTTCCATTTTCAGTAAGGACAGAGATGTAATGAGTACGTTCGCCCTCTACACCTGGTGTGATGATCTTTTCCTGACCGGCTGGGAGGTTCGGCTTTTCCTTCTTGATAACTTCAAATGGAATCTTTTCTGCTCTTGTGATGAGTTCCGGTTTGGTTTCAACATTGGCAGCTAGTTCATTTTCATCAAGGCTTCCTGAGTGGGTTGCTGCTGGTTTGAGGCCTAGGTGGGCTGCCTTGAGTTTGGCTACGAGAGCGTCTAACTCGGCTTGTTTGTTACGGTTGAGGTTGTAGTTGAGAGCTTCTTTCGTTGCATTTAGGGCCTCCAAGCTTTCCTTGCTGTATCCATCCAAGTTTGCAGGGATTTGAGCAAGTTCCTCACGGAGGGCATTGTAGTTAGCGCGGAAGTAGTCTTTATTATTGTCTGCAAAGGCAGTCATGAGTTCAAAGATTTCTTCTTCCTTGTACTCAGCACTTGGTCTGTCTGCCCAGATAGCAAGCATGCTTCCGACGGTTGGAAGGTCTACCTCAGGATATTTGGTAGATGCAAGCTGGTTAAATGGTGTTTTTTTAGTATTTTCAATTGCTTTTTTGAGGAAACCACCACCATCTTCAGGTTTCTGGCCGAGAATGTAGTACCAGTCTCCGTTGGTGTTAAGGAATTTGTAGCCTTTGCTTGCCAGGTACTGAGGAGATGCAAGGTTGTAACCCCACCATCCCTTAGACCAGTAAGAGATGATGACATCCTTGTCAAACTCAACATCATCCTTGTCCTCGTAGTAGAAACCATCGTTGAAGGCCATTGGTTGAAGGCCTCTTTCTTTGGCCATAGCAGCAAGAGTGTTAGAGTACTCAGCAAACTTGCCATAGAGTCCATACCATTTGAGGTAGTACCAGCCTTGCGCGTTGGTAGCATCATTGGCATATTCGTCTGTACCGTAGTTGAAGATCTTAGTTTTGCCTGCAAAGAAGTCCATGTACTTGCCGATGAGGGCTTTGACAAAGTTAATCGCCTCTTCGTTTTCAAGGTCCATGGTTGTTTTGGATACCTTGTCAAAGTTGGCTTGAGGATTCTTGATTCCAAGTTTTTCCATAGCGACGAGCATGGCATCCATGTGACCTGGGCTGTTGATCGCTGGGATGAGTCCGAGGCCTTTTGATTTTGCGTACTCGATCAATTCAGTGATTTCAGCTTGACTAAGAGTGGTTCCGTTTGGATCATCGTAGTAAGCTTTTGTTCCTTCGATGATGGCCTTTTTGACGTCGTCACTTGCATAAGTTTTTCCGTTAGCAGCGATAGTCATATCATCAAGTAGGAAGCGAAGTCCATCATTTCCTAGGAGAAGATGCACATCAGAGTAGCCGAGTTCGCTCGCCTTGTCTACGATGCGTTTGAGTTGATCGAGCGTGAAGTACTTACGCCCAGCATCGATAGAGATTACCTTGTTCTTGGCAAGTTTTTCAACTTCGCGTTTCGCGTCTTCTTCTTTTTGAGCTTCTGGTGTGAAGGTCAAATTGCTGACAGCTTCTTGGAGTTTCGCGATTGCTTGGTCAATGGTGTCTTGTTGGGCACGGCTGAGGTTGCTATCAAGTGAGCGAATGGCTTTTTCAGCTTCTTTTACAGCTGCGACACTTTCTGCAGTATAGCGATTAAGGTCTGTTGGTACTTCTTTCAGAGCTTGCTCAGCAGACTCATAATCAGCTGCGAAGTATTCAGCATTGGCATTTGCGAAGCTACGCATGAGTTTGAAGAGGCGTGATGGTGAATAGCGTGCAGATGGGGTATCCGCCCAAGCAGCTACCATACCTCCGATGAACGGGATAGTAGCCCCATCAGATTTTGGTACAGAAGTGATTGGAGTGTTCTTGATACCATTGAGTCCTTGGTCGAGGTTGTACCAGCCTTGGCCATCGGCATTTCGTCCGAGGACGTAGTACCAAGCATCGTTGGTATTAAGGATTTGGTGGCCTTTTTCAACTAGAAGTTTAGAAGAAGCGACGTCGTATCCGCCCCATCCACCAGTCCACATAGAAACGATGATGTCTTTGTCAAAGGTTCCAAAACTAGTGTCGCTATTGTAGTAGATACCGTCGTTAAAAGCCATTGGTTTGAGGCCGTGAGATTTGACGATGCGAGCAAGGTCATTAGCGTAGGCGATAAATTTATCATAACCCTTGTCTGGGAATTCATCTTCTGGATACCATTTATAGGCTTGAAGAACGCTCCAGCCTTTGGCATCTGTAGCATCATTGGCGTACTCGTCTAGTCCGATGTTGAAGATGTCAGATTTGCCAGCAAAGTATGCAGCATACTTGTCGATCAGGGCTTTGGTAAACTCAACAGCTTCTTTGTTATCAAGGTCAACGGTACGAGCAGATTCCTTACCAAAGTAGTTGAAGTTCGGTTTTTGGATGCCTAGTTCTTTCATGGCATGCAAAATCGCATCCATGTGACCAGGGCTGTTTACAGTTGGGATGAGACCAATGCCTTTGTTTTTAGCATAGTTGATCAAGTCCGTCATTTGACTCTCTGTCAAATGGTTGCCGTTTGGATCCTTGTAGTAGGCATTGGTTCCGTTTTCGAGTGCACGTTTGACATCATCGCTTGCATAGGTTTTGCCATTGGCTTTGATCGTCATGTCGTCCAGCATGAAACGCATGCCATCATTTCCAACTAGTAAATGAAGATCAGTATAACCATAGTGTTTAGCTTTGTCGATGATTTCTTTGAGTTGCTCAGGCGAGAAGTACTTGCGTCCAGCATCAATTGAGATCATTTTTCGTTTAGCCAGTTTTTCATTTACCTGAGCTGCTCGTTCCGTACTAGGAGTGGCTACTGCAGGTGTGGTTACTGCAGGTGTGGCTGCTTCATTTTTCTTTTCTGAAGGAGAGTTTTCTGCAGGAACTTCAGTTGGAGCAGGACTTTCTTTCTCAGTAGTCGGAGTAGGACTAGCATTTTCTGTCACAGCTGGTGCAGTTGTTTCTTCCGTTTTTGGAGCAACTGTATGAGGAGCCTCCGTGTCTTCTTTGATCTCCTCTTTTACAGGTTCTTCAGCCTTTTCTTCCAGTTTTTCTGGGGCCTTGGACTCTCCAGCCTCATTGGGTGTTTGCGGACTCTCCTGGACAGTTTGAACTGTTTCCCCAGCTGTTGGAGTCGGAGTAATCCCGTCGGCAGCTGCGACTTGTGCGCTAAAAGCAAATCCTATAAGTACAGAAGCTGCTCCAACTGCGTATTTACGGATGGAGAAGCGCTGTTTCTTTTCTAGTTTCATGACAAAACCTCCTTGTTATTATCATATATGATAGCGTTTACATAAAACCAATTTTATTTTATTATCTAAGGGGTAAAATGTCAAGTGGGTTTATATAAGAACTATAATAAATGGAGGAAAACATAAGATTTAGGAGAAAATTGCCAATAAAAGATAAAGATAGAAGGAAAAACGAAGCAAGTATTTAACTTGTTTTTAGTAAAAATGCTACTAATTAAATAAGAGCCCTTCATAGTGTTTTCACAACTTCTTTCTCGTGCTATAATGAATACAGAAAAAGCCTGAGCTAGGCTCAGGCTTTTTCTTAATGACCTCGGTTACATGAGATGAATTTGATTTTGTAGTAGTCTGCTCGCTTATAAGTTTCACTATAGGCAAGGACTTGGCCAGTGGCCTCAAGTTTTGTAGTCTTCGTTTGGAAGACAGTTGGGAATTGTGTATCGATTCCGAGTACAGAAGCAGCATGCTCTGGTGTTGGGAATGCGATTTCGTTGATTTCCTCAAAATGTTCATCACTCATGTGAATGCGGTAATCCAATTTGAAACGTGTATAGATAGAGCTATAATAGTCAAGATTTGGATAGTTGGCATTGATGTATTGCTCAGGAATATAAGATGTGTGGTAGATGTATGTTACGTCGTTTGTCTGACGAATACGTTCAATCTTATAGTAGAATTGATCTCCACGTAGTCCAAGTTTATCTAAATATTCAAGTTTGTTTCCGCGCTCGATAGAAAGGACAGTAACTTTATCGTCTTTTGTTTCAAAGATTTCGACATCTGAAAACTCAACGAGTTTGTGCTTGCGGGCACGTGAAACGAAAGTACCTTTACCTTGTTGGCGGACAATGTAGCCGTCTTTAGCAAGGTCATTTAAGGCACGAACAACTGTGATTGAACTCACATCGTACATCGCGATCAATTCGGCTTCTGTATAAAATTTATCTCCACTTGCAAATTGACCAGAGATGATTTTGTTTTTTAATTCATCTTTAATATATTGGTATTTAGGAATAGCCATAAATTTTACCTCGATTCTCTTTCTCCAATTTTGATTTTACCACAAATATAAAGAAAAGAGTAGTATTAAGGTCAAAAAATTAAAATAATAGACTAAAAATGTTATTTTACATGTAAAAAAATTCATTTGATGTTCTTGTGAATTATCATACATAAAAAGATCGTTTTCATGCTATTTTTAGATAATTTCGGTAAACGGTAAGTAAAAAAATAGAAAAATTTTAAATAATTTTCTAAAACCTATTGACAAATGCAAAAGATTTGATTATAGTTAATATTATAATAAATGAAAGCGCAAACTTAATTCGTCAGAGGTAATAACATGACCAGATTTAAAATTGAGGACGATTTCTATTTAGACGGAAAACCGTTCAAGATTTTGTCCGGCGCCATTCATTATTTTAGGATTCCAGCAGAGGATTGGTATCATTCTCTCTATAACTTAAAGGCGCTTGGCTTTAATACAGTCGAGACCTATGTGGCTTGGAATTTACACGAACCTGTTGAAGGGGAGTTTGATTTTGAAGGTGCCAGAAATTTGGAGAGATTTCTTCAAATTGCACAAGATCTAGGTCTCTATGCCATTGTACGCCCGTCTCCGTTTATCTGTGCGGAATGGGAATTTGGTGGCTTGCCGGCTTGGCTCTTGACCAAGGACATGCGAATTCGCTCGTCCGACCCGGCCTACATCGAGGCTGTTGCTCGCTATTATGACCAATTATTGCCAAGGCTTGTGCCTCGCTTGTTGGATAACGGCGGAAACATTCTCATGATGCAAGTCGAAAATGAATATGGCTCTTATGGAGAAGATAAGTCTTATCTACGAGCAATTCGAAAATTAATGGAAGACCGAGGGATTGATTGCCCACTCTTTACTTCAGATGGCCCATGGAGGGCTACTCTGAAAGCCGGAACCTTGATTGAAGACGACCTCTTTGTGACAGGAAACTTCGGTTCTAAAGCTCCGTACAACTTTTCACAGATGCAGGAATTCTTTGATGAGCATGGCAAGAAATGGCCCCTCATGTGTATGGAATTCTGGGATGGTTGGTTCAACCGTTGGAAAGAACCCATCATCACTCGTGATCCTAAAGAATTGGCAGAAGCTGTTCGAGAGGTATTGGAGCAAGGCTCTATCAACCTTTACATGTTCCATGGTGGTACAAACTTTGGTTTCATGAATGGTTGCTCGGCTCGAGGAACTCTGGATTTGCCGCAAGTCACATCTTACGACTATGATGCCCTTCTCGATGAAGAAGGAAATCCAACTGCTAAATACTTAGCAGTCAAGAAGATGATGGCAACCCACTTCCCAGAGTATCCACAGTTGGAACCACTCTATAAGGAAAGCATGGAGATAGGGTCCATTCCATTGGTCGAAAAAGTTTCCTTGTTTGAAACCCTGGATAATCTCTCTAGTCCTACTGAAAGCCTCTATCCAAAAGCGATGGAAGAACTTGGTCAAAGTTATGGCTACCTTCTCTACCGCACGGAGGCAAGTTGGGATGCAGAAGAGGAACGTCTCCGTATCATCGATGGACGTGACCGAGCTCAACTCTTTGTAGATGGTCAATGGATTGCTACTCAATACCAGACAGAGATTGGCGAAGACATCTACTGTCAAGGCAACCGAGAAGGCTTTTCAGAGATTGACATCTTGATTGAAAATATGGGGCGTGTCAACTACGGACATAAGTTTTTGGCAGATACGCAGCGTAAAGGAATTCGAACAGGTGTCTGCAAGGATCTACATTTCTTACTGAATTGGAAACAATATCCACTGCCACTGGATAATCCTGAGAAGATTGATTTTTCAAAAGGATGGACAGAAGGACAACCAGCCTTTTACGCTTTCGACTTTACTGTTGAAGAGCCGAAGGATACCTACTTAGACTTGTCTGAGTTTGGTAAGGGAGTTGCCTTTGTCAACGGGCGTCACCTAGGGCGTTTCTGGAACGTCGGCCCGACCCTCTCACTTTATATCCCTCATAGTTATCTCAAGGAAGGTGCTAACCGCATCATCATCTTTGAAACTGAGGGCGAATATAAAGAAGAGATTCACTTAACTCGTAAACCTACACTAAAACACATAAAGGGGGAAAACTTATGACAATTGTAGGATGCCGTATCGATGGACGTTTGATCCACGGTCAAGTAGCCAATCTTTGGGCTGGAAAACTAAATGTTTCACGCATTATGGTTGTAGACGACGAAGTTGTTAACAACGATATTGAAAAGAGTGGTTTGAAACTTGCGACACCACCAGGTGTGAAACTCAGTATCTTGCCAGTTGAGAAAGCAGCAGCAAATATCCTTGCTGGTAAATACGATAGCCAACGTCTCTTTATCGTTGCACGTAAACCAGACCGTTTCCTTGGTTTGGTCGAAGCAGGTGTTCCGCTTGAAACACTCAACGTCGGCAATATGTCTCAAACACCAGAAACTCGCTCTATCACACGTTCTATCAATGTGGTAGACAAGGATGTGGAAGATTTCCACAAACTAGCAGAAAAAGGTGTGAAACTCACTGCTCAAATGGTTCCAAATGATCCAGTTTCAGACTTTTTGAGCTTATTAAAATAGGAAAAAATTTTTAGGAGGTCATTGTTATGATACAACCGTGGCAAATTTTACTTCTCACTTTGTACTCAGCTTATCAAATCTGTGATGAGTTGACAATCGTTTCATCTGCAGGTTCCCCTGTATTCGCTGGTTTCATTACTGGTTTAATCATGGGAGATGTGACAACTGGTTTGTTTATCGGTGGTAGCTTGCAGTTGTTCGTTCTCGGGGTTGGTACCTTCGGTGGTGCTTCTCGTATCGACGCAACTTCTGGTGCGGTTCTTGCAACAGCATTCTCTATCTCTCAAGGTATTGATACAGACCTTGCGATTACAACAATCGCTGTACCAGTAGCGGCACTTTTGACATACTTCGACGTTCTTGGACGTATGACAACTACTTTCTTTGCACACCGTATTGATGCTGCGATCGAACGCTTTGACTACAAAGGTATCGAACGCAACTACCTACTTGGTGCGCTTCCATGGGCTCTTTCTCGTGCCCTTCCAGTATTCTTCGCTCTTGCTTTTGGTGGAGAATTCGTACAAGGTGTTGTAAACCTTGTTAAAGAATACCAATGGGTTGCAGACGGTTTGACACTTGCAGGTCGTATGCTTCCAGGTCTTGGATTTGCAATCTTGCTTCGTTACCTTCCAGTTAAACGTAACCTTCACTACCTTGCTATGGGATTCGGTTTGACAGCTATGTTGACTGTTCTTTACTCAAACGTAACAAGTCTTGGTGGAGCAGTTGCTGGAATCATTGGCACTCTTCCTGCTGAAGTTGCTGAAAAAATTGGCTTTGTTAACAACTTCAAAGGATTGTCTATGATCGGTATCTCTATCGTAGGTATCTTCCTTGCGGTTGTTCACTTCAAGAACAGCCAAAAAGTTGCTGTAGCAGCACCTTCTACACCATCAGAAAGTGGGGAAATTGAAGATGACGAATTCTAATTACAAATTAACAAAAGAAGATTTTAATCAAATTAACAAACGTAGCTTGTTCACTTTCCAATTGGGATGGAACTACGAACGTATGCAAGCATCAGGTTACCTTTACATGATCTTGCCACAATTGCGTAAAATGTATGGAGATGGAACTCCTGAGTTGAAAGAAATGATGAAAGTTCATACTCAATTCTTCAACACTTCACCATTCTTCCACACAATTATCGCTGGTTTTGACCTTGCTATGGAAGAAAAAGATGGCGTTGGTTCAAAAGATGCGGTTAACGGTATCAAGACAGGTTTGATGGGACCATTCGCTCCTCTTGGAGATACTATCTTTGGTTCACTTGTACCTGCTATCATGGGATCTATCGCTGCAACAATGGCTATTGCTGGTCAACCTTGGGGTATCTTCCTTTGGATTGCAGTTGCAGTAGCGTATGACATCTTCCGTTGGAAACAGTTGGAATTTGCATACAAAGAAGGGGTTAACCTTATCAACAACATGCAAAGTACTTTGACAGCTTTGATTGAAGCTGCATCTGTACTTGGTGTATTCATGATGGGTGCTCTTGTAGCAACAATGATCAACTTTGAAATTTCATACAAATTACCAATCGGTGAAAAGATGATTGACTTCCAAGACATCTTGAACTCAATCTTCCCACGTTTGCTTCCAGCAATCTTCACTGCATTTATCTTCTGGTTGCTTGGTAAGAAAGGTATGAACTCTACAAAAGCTATCGGTATCATTATCGTGCTTGCCTTGGCTCTTTCTGCCTTTGGTAAATTTGCACTTGGAATGGGCGCATAATTTATGACTAAATCATTGATTTTAGTGAGCCACGGTCGTTTCTGTGAAGAACTTAAAGGTAGCACAGAGATGATTATGGGACCACAAGACAACATTCATGCGGTTGCTCTTCTTCCAGAAGATGGACCAGAAGAATTTACTGCAAAATTTGAAGCTGCTGTTGAAGGATTGGATGATTTCCTAGTCTTTGCGGATCTTCTTGGCGGAACTCCATGTAACGTGGTGAGCCGTCTGATTATGGAAGGTCGTGACATTGAACTGTATGCAGGAATGAACCTTCCGATGGTCATTGAATTTATCAATGCAAGCCTAACTGGAATGGATGCGGACTATAAGAGTCGTGCTTCAGAAAGCATTGTGAAAGTTAATGATTTATTGGCAAGCTTCGACGACGATGAAGATGAATAAGATGTGACTTAGAGCATCTTATATAGAATATACATGGGAATGGGAGTCACTCCCATTCCCATATTTTCAATAGGAATGAAACGACAATAGATTAGAGGAACTCTATGCTAAATTACACAAAAGAAGAATTACTTGAACTGGGTGCAGAAATCACGACTCGTGAAATCTACCAACAGCCTGATGTATGGAAAGAGGCTTTTGAAGCCTATCAAGCAAAACGTGAAGAAATTGCAGCCTTCCTACAAGGGATCGCTGATAAGCATGACTATATCAAGGTCATCTTGACGGGTGCTGGTACTTCTGCTTATGTGGGAGATACCTTGGTACCATACTTTAAGGAAGTCTATGATGAACGCAAATGGAATTTCAATGCCATTGCGACAACTGATATTGTTGCCAATCCAGAAACCTATCTGAAAAAAGATGTGGCGACTGTCCTTGTTTCCTTTGCTCGTAGTGGGAATTCACCTGAAAGTGTGGCGACGGTTGATTTGGCCAAAGCCTTGGTTGATGACCTCTATCAAGTGACCATTACATGTGCTGCAGATGGTAAATTGGCTCTTCAAGCTCATGGCGATGAGCGCAATCTTTTACTCTTGCAACCAGCTGCTTCCAATGACGCTGGATTTGCCATGACTTCTAGCTTTACGTCCATGATGCTAACAGCTCTCTTGGTTTTTGATCCTACAGAATTTGCTGTGAAAGCTGAACGTTTTGAAGTTGTGTCTAGCCTTGCGCGTAAAGTTCTAGAAAATGCAGCAGATGTTAAAGAACTGGTTGACCTCGACTTTAACCGTGTTATCTACCTAGGCGCTGGTCCTTTCTTTGGACTTGCTCATGAAGCTCAGCTCAAGATTTTGGAATTAACTGCTGGTCAAGTGGCGACCATGTATGAAAGCCCAGTTGGCTTCCGTCACGGTCCAAAATCATTGATCAATGAAGATACAGTTGTTTTGATCTTTGGCACAACGTCAGACTACACTCGCAAGTACGACTTGGACTTAGTTCGTGAAGTGGCTGGTGATCAGATTGCTCGTCGTGTTGTGCTCTTGAGTGATCAAGCCTTTGGTCTTGAAAATGTCAAAGAAGTGGCCCTTGGTTGTGGCGGTGTCTTGAACGATATTTACCGTGTCTTCCCTTACATCGTTTATGCCCAACTCTTTGCCCTTTTGACTTCGCTCAAGGTAAAAAACAAACCAGATACACCGTCTCCTACAGGTACAGTAAACCGTGTGGTACAAGGTGTTATCATTCATGACTATCAAAAATAAGGAAGTATCTATGAGTAAATTACAATTAAGTCCCAATAAAGTAGCTTGCTTGCAAAAACTCTCTGACGAGAATGGAATCATCTCAGCTCTTGCCTTTGACCAACGTGGTGCTTTGAAACGCCTTATGGCCCAATACCAAACAGAAGAGCCAACAGTGGCTCAAATGGAAGAACTCAAAGTCTTGGTAGCAGATGAATTAACAAAATACGCATCCTCTATGCTTCTTGACCCAGAGTATGGACTTCCAGCTACAAAAGCGCTTGCTCCAAATGCTGGTCTTCTCCTTGCTTATGAGAAAACAGGTTATGACACAACAAGCACCAAACGCTTGCCTGACTGCTTGGATGTTTGGTCTGCCAAACGCATCAAGGAACAAGGTGCAGATGCTGTCAAATTCTTGCTTTACTACGATGTAGACAGCTCTGACGAACTCAACCAAGAAAAACAAGCCTACATCGAACGTATCGGCTCTGAGTGTGTGGCGGAAGATATTCCATTCTTCCTTGAAATCTTGGCTTACGACGAAAAAATCGCTGACGCAGGTTCTGCAGAATACGCTAAAGTCAAACCACACAAGGTTATCGGTGCCATGAAGGTCTTCTCAGACCCACGTTTCAACATCGATGTCTTGAAAGTTGAAGTTCCAGTTAACGTCAAATACGTTGAAGGCTTTGGCGATGGTGAAATCGTGCATACACGCGAAGAAGCGGCAGCTTTCTTCAAAGCACAAGACGAAGCTACTAACTTGCCATACATCTACTTGAGCGCAGGTGTATCAGCCAAACTCTTCCAAGAAACACTTGTCTTTGCTCACGAATCAGGCGCAAACTTCAACGGTGTTCTTTGCGGCCGTGCAACTTGGGCTGGATCAGTTGAAGCCTACATCAAAGACGGTGAAGCAGCAGCTCGTGAATGGCTACGCACAACTGGTTTTGAGAACATTGATGAACTCAACAAAGTTCTCCAAACCACAGCGACTTCATGGAAAGAACGTGTAGAAGCATAAAAACAAGAATAGAAGAATCCCTTTTTGTTAAGAAGATACTTAAGGTTTTCTGACAAAGGATTTTGAAAATAAAAACTACAACCATAGATGGTAAATACACTCTCTATGGTTTGTTTACTTGAGAGAAATGGATCAAAGGAGAGAAGAATGAAAGCATACACAGAGCGTGTATTTGGAAATCATGAGGGCAAGGATGTCTTGGCCTATCGCTTTGAGACTGACAGTGGCTATCAACTAGAAATCATGACCTATGGTGCGACCATCTTGCGCTATGTCACACCTGACAAGGCTGGAAACTTTGCCAATGTTATCTTAGGATTTGATGATTTTGCTAGCTATGTAGGCAATAGTCCCAAGCATGGAGCAAGTGTAGGTCCTGTAGCAGGCCGTATTGCTGGAGCGACATTTGAACTCAATGGTCAGACCTATGACCTTGAAGTCAACAATGCTAGCAACTGTAACCACAGTGGTTCAACAGGTTGGGATTCCAGCTTGTTTGAATTGGTCGAAGTGAGCGACCATGGTTTGACTCTCTACACCGAGCGTACAGACGGGACCGGAGGATTTCCTGGTAATCTCAAGATTTGGATTAGCTACCACTTGGAAGAAACTGGCGCCTACGAAGTCAGCTATAAGGTGACGACAGATCAGGATACGCTTGTCAATCCAACTAATCACAGCTACTTCAATTTGTCTGGTGATTTCACGCAGACAGTTGACCGCCATGTCTTCCAATTAAATACGGAGGGCATTTACCCAATCGCTCCGGACGGTGTGCCAGCAAAAACTCCAGATGCTGATTGTGATGTGGTGAAACATATCTACAATGGTGCTTTGCTCAAGGATATTTTTGCAGAGGACGATGAGCAAATCCAGCTGGTATCTGGTTTGGATCACCCATTTGCTCTTCCTGCAGGTCATGACAATGCTGGTTTCCTTTATGACCAACACTCAGGTCGTTTCCTGCTTTTCAAGACAGAGGCTCCTTGCTTTGTGGTCTACTCAGCAAACTTTGTAGATGAGAGTGTCATCATAGCTGGTCAGCCAATGATTCAGCACAATGGGATTGCCCTTGAAGCGCAAGCTTTACCAGATGCCATTCACAGTGACCTCAAAGACCAAGTCATTCTCAAAGCAGGGCAAACCTTTACTAGCAAAACTCGCTACGAGCTTGTTGTTAAATAAAAAGAAGAGCTGGTTTCCAGCTCTTTTGAGTTGACTTCGTTGACATTTTATCTTAATAGTGTATAATTGATGTAATCTATAAAGTTACAACAAAAAGGAGACACCCTATGACTTATGCATACCAAAGCCACATTTACCTAGCGGAGGCTGTTTTAAATGTCAAGGACTTGACGAGTCAAACGGCTTTTTATCACCAGATTATTGGCTTGGAGATTTTATCCCAAACAGAGACAGAAGCGATTTTGGGACTCGGTCGAAAAGCCTTGGTTCACTTGATTCAGGCAGAAAAGGCTGGCGAAGTAAGGGAGCATTATGGGCTCTACCATTTGGCGATTTTGTTGCCGACACGAAAAGCCTTGGCAGATGTCTTGAAACACCTAAGTGACTTGCGGATTCCTCTGGTCGGAGGTGCAGATCATGGATACAGTGAGGCTATTTATCTAGAGGATTTGGAAGGAAATGGCATTGAACTCTACCGTGATAAGCCAGTATCTTCATGGGATATTCGAGAAGACGGCCGCATTATCGGTGTGACTGAAGCCCTTGCGGCACAGGACATCTATGAGTTAGGAGAAAAGGTGGATCCCTTTATCCTAGCTGAAGGGACGAGAATGGGGCATATTCATCTATCTGTGAAGGATAGTCGTGCGGCGAGCCAGTTTTATCAAAAGGTGTTAGGACTAGAAGATAAATTTAGCATTCCTAGTGCTAGTTGGATAGCGGCTGGTCAGTACCATCACCACCTGGCTGTCAACGAATGGGCTGGAAAAGGGTTGGCTCCGCGTGAGCAAGGCTTGTCAGGCTTGGCCTACTACGTCCTTGAGGTCGAAAGCAAGGAAGAACTCTTAGCTATCGTTCAGCAAGCACAAGAGCTAGAGGCACAGATCAAATGGCTACATTCGAGTGAGGTGGATCTTGTAGACCCAGATGGGATTGTGACTCGCATTCGCTTGGCACGATGAAACGAGGAAAACACATTATTTATTTTAGAGACATAGGAAAAGGCGGACAAGCTCGCATTCTGTTTTTAGAATGCGGACTTGTTTGCTTTTTTATGAAATGACGAAACCTTTCTTGGATCTAGCAAAGGTATCTGCCGGGGATATTTTCCCTTTTCTGGGGGTTCATGCTATAATACTAATAAACTTTTCTTTCTCTAGGAAGGCAAACACCCAAAATCGGCTAGAATGCTGGCAATCGTTGTCACGATGCTTTTAAGAGAAAGTAGGATTCTGTTTTGAGTTTAGGAAATGGTAATAAGATGGACACAAGTGTAAAAAATTTAATCAGTATGGGCCCTCTGGAGGACTATTTTATTTATTATGATCTGAGGAATCAAGTATTCTATGAAGTAAAACAAGGCATGAATTATTCAGCCATTGCAGCTCCTATTGCAGTCTTTTCCTTGCAACGGCTGTCGAAGTTGCTCAACCAAACCTTTGGAGATGTCTCCTCACCTTTCAATCTGCTTTTCTTTATCTTGATGTCTCTGTTTTTGATTTTCGGAACAATTCTTCTTGCCAAATCTACCCGACGTAACATGAAGACAGATAGATTTAGAAAAGTTCGGCTGACAAAAGCCAACATCAAAACCCTTAGGAGAAAATCTAGGGCGTTGACAGTAGTTGGCTACATTTTTGTTTTAATAACGATTTTTTCAGCCTATCGTTATCTGGCTGTTTCTGATTTTCAATTTTTAATTATGTACATGTTAGGGATTGGTATTCTTACATATATAGTTTATGATTTTCGGATGAAAACGCGCAAACGACTGTTCAAGGAGCTGATGGAGACATTACAGGACGGTAGCCGAGGGAAAGAGGGAGAAATGTAAGATGAGAAAAATCATTTATATAGGCCAAGGATGCCAGCAATCCGTCTACTATAACACAAAGACGAGAGAGGCTTTAGCGACAGAATCTAGCACCTCGTCAGAAACCGACGGTGCCATCAGTTCAAAGAAATCCAAGTGGCCTTGGGTTGTCTTCTTTATTTTCTTGCTAGTTGCTATCATCAGTATTTGGATTCGTTCCTTGATAGCACCCTTTAGATTGAGTGAGTGGATGGCACCTATCCATCTAGCCGCTATCCTTTTCGTTTTTATCGGAAGTGTTTATGGATTTGAAAAACTGTTCTACAGTGGGGCTAAGTCGCTTGTCCCAGCAAGTGAAGAGCAGTTTAAAGAAGCGGTTGAAAGTAGTAAATTTTGGAAAAAATCTCCGGATAAGGAACCAACAGTCGATAAAATCATCTTGTATCTATTTGTTATCCTCGTTCTTCTATTTGTTTTTGTTATTGTTGTGTTCTTTGCCATACCTGGAACCTTCATTCCCTACTATGAACATGAATGGTTTGAGCCCTCTATGTTCATGGTACCAATCGGAGCAACGATTGTCCCAGTTAGTGTCGTACTGCTCTTGTTCCAAAACAACCCAATCCGCTGGCTCTTAGCCGTACGAAAATACAAGCAGGGAAAAGTGATATTTAGGGAGAAGAAGAACTAGAAACATGAGAGAGACGCTATTACCATTACCAGTGGTTGGTGATGTTTTATCAACAACCTATGATAAAATTGAAGTTTCTGATTATAGTGATTGGTGGAAACTGTGGTGATTTTATATGAGAAAAATAATTTTTATTGGACAGAGCGGTGATAAGGCCGTTTACTATAATACGCGAACAAAAGAGGCTCTTGTAGCAGATAAGAGTGCCTTGTTAAATACAGAAGGGGCTAGGAGATCGAATAGGGGGATTGCTCCTTTAATTGCTATATTCTCTTTGTTAGGTTTACTCGGAGGATTTGTTGCAATACCAATTTTCTCAGGCCTTCGTTATAATAGTGGGATGGTTCCTATTTTTATTCTTTGTCTTTCCTTTATCCTATTTGGATTTATATGGATGATGGAAGTCGCCTTATATAAAGGAGTGAAACGAGTCCAAGGAGCAACAAAGAAAGAGTTTAAAGAAGCAGTTTATTCAAATTTGTTCTGGGAAAATTTTAGTGAGAAAAAAGCGACGTTTGCGAAAATGTTGGCTTTTATGATTGTCATGCTACTAGTTTTTATGACTACTATAGTAATATTTGCTGCTGCAATTCCGGGCACTATTGACTCATTCAATAAGCAAGAGGCATTTGATATACAAATCTTTTTCTCGCCTTTAGCAGGTCTCTTTCCTGCCTTGTTGTACCTTTTCTTATTCCAAAACAACCCTATCCGCTGGTTCTTAGCTGTGCGAAAATATGAACAGGGGAAAGTGATATTTAAGGAAGAGAAATAAGTGGGAGGATAAGATGAAAGAAAAGTATGTTGAGTTTTTAAATATGGCAGTTGTGGATACTAGTCCTATAAAGCGTTTTGATTATATAAGGGCTTTTGCAATGGAGATTGTTTTTACTTTACTAATATTTATAGTATCTATTTTTATAAAAGGTGAGATGCATGATGTGAGTATGATTATCTTTTACATTACTATTTATCATGCAGTAGCTTTATTGTCCATGTTCTTGCTATTCCAAAAATTTTCCAAATCAAAATTCTTGCAATTGATTCCAGCCAGTTCTATTTTGATTTCTCATGTTGAGTTTCTCTTCTGGGGATCTATATTTTTAGGGAAGAACTATTGGTCTGTCTTCACGATTTTAATTGGCCTAAGCCTTATTTTTCAGTTACTGACCTTTGTTTACCAGTTGTTAATTGTCCCTAAAGCTAAGAAATTACCACAGGGTGAGTATAGGAAGAATCTTTTATTTCTTCCTTCTGTTATTTGCCTATTGATTTCCGCTATTGTAGTAGTTATAGCACGTTTATTTACGTTGTCAGGAATATATGTAGTTTCTTCCCTCGTCGCAGGGAGCATAGCCTGCCTTCCCTTCTATTGGCTTGAGTATGCACGAGTATTCACCGGTTGGAAAAAGAAAAGCACGAATAACTTTATTTATAGAGGCACAATAAAATAAAATTAATTAGAGTGGCTAGTAGTACAGCTCATGCTAGGAGGATAAGATGAAGGAAAAATATTATGAATTTTTGAATATACTGATGACTGGTTATAAACCAGTAAGAAATTTAAATTTCTATCTTGCATTTTTATTCGAAATTCTATTTACTTCAGTAGTACTGATTGTTTCTATATTTACTAAGAATCAAATGCATAATCTTAGTATATTTTTGATTCATGTTACTATTGTCCATATGGTAATAGTACTGCTTGCATTTTTATTGTTTCAAAAATTTTCCGCTTCAAAATTATTACAATCAGTTCCGACGACTTCGTTTCTTTTTCTTCATTTTGAGTTTCTTTTTTTGAGCTCTATATTCTTTGGGGAACAGTATTTATCGATATTCTTTCTTTTCATTGGATTGAGCTTTGCTTTTCAAGTGATAAACTTTTTTTATCAAATATCAATTGTTCCAAAAGTAAAACAAATGCCAGATACTGAGCATAAGAAGAATTTGTTACACTTACCAACCCTTATTGTAACAGTAATGTCGGCGGTAATAGTAGTCATAACACGATTGTTTATGTTATCTGGAATCTATATTATCATCGGATTAGTAGGAATGAGTATTTCATGGAACTCGTTCTTTATTCTCGGATATACTCAAGTATTCACAGGTTGGAGAAAGAAAAGCACGAATAACATTATTTATAGAGGAGAAATAAAATGAAATTAATTAGAATAGATATCAGCAATATTGCTTATACAGAGAAAAAAGTTCCCATGGATTTTTTTCTAGATTTGATTGAAGGTTGTGAAAAATTATTATTTGAAACAGGGGTCTATAAAAATGGTCCGACAACGATTGAAACATGTTTGAGCACTTTTGGAAAGCCAGGAGAAGCCTCGTTTAAGGTCTATATTCCGACAAACATCCCAATTGAAGGAAATGATGAATTTCAATATCTAGAACATTTTACTATTAAGCAGTGTGTCTCTGATGTAACTCCATTTGATGAACATTTCCTTCCAAAAATTGAAGAAATGAAGCAATATATTCAAGATGAGGGGTTGGAAATGCAAGGAGATACCGTTTTTCTAGCGATATTGCCAATATTTGGGCAACACTTTGTTGAAATTAATATCCCAATTAAGGAGATTTCAGATGCTATTTAAAAACGTGGGAGAATACCAAGATATACAATATAGAAATGTTATCTCAAGGTATTATACAGTATCTCCAGAAGAGATGCCAGACACTTATAACGCTTTTTTAGACGAAGTAAGAAAAGCAGGATATACGCTTCGAGGACCTTTCTTTTATACGATTAATTCCAAGTTAGAAGAAAATCAAGATGTGTTGATGGAGCTGTTTATCCCAGTAGAAGAAGAGTATATTGAAGATGCTTTGCCAAAAGACTTTTTGTATCACAGTCTGTTTCAAGTTTTAAATACTGTTTCAACTAGAATTTTAGAACCAGATGATGAGTCAGTGAAAGAGGGAATAAGCTTCTTGGCGGGTTATATCTATTATCAGGGACATTGTGAGTTGACCCCTCCCTTCTTTTTTACCACAATCTCTGATGAGAAAGTCTATACAGATATTAAGGTAGGGGTGTTGAAGGAGTAAGTCGAATTTTTAATAAAGCTCACAAAAGAATAAAGAAAAGAGGGAATGATAATGTCACAAGAGAGATATTTGCAGATCAAAAAAGAGCATCAAGTTCGTAAGTTTGTGGGGCGTTTCCTCTTCATTCTTCTCGCTATCCTCGATGTTCTACTGGTATCAAGTCATTCCAATTATGTCCCGCTTATAACGGTGGCTATGGTAACGATTGTGCCTTTTAATCATTTTCTACTTGGTCCTCTTAGGAGACAGAAAAAAGCCATAGAAAAAGAGCATCCAGAATGGAAAATACTCAGTACAAAGGGAGTAAAGGTTCCTTCGACTGAAGCCAATAAAAGAACCTTGGCTGGTATTGGGATTTTGATGGCCTTGTTGTTGTCTTTTGGGCTATTCTATAAACCTGTGAAACAGCCGAACGTCCAAGTAAACAATCCGCCTAAGCTTGATTTTAACACGCCTGGAACGTCCAAGTCTTCTGAGTCTGAGTCGTCCAGTTCCTCTAAGACCAAAGAATCCAGTTCCTCAGAGCCGAAATCCTCGTCTTCGACTGAACAAAGTTCTAAAACCGAAAGTTCAGGAACAAAACCGTCAAAAAGCGAGTCCAATAATCCTTATTACCAGATTCCAGGACTTACTGACGAACAGGTGAGAGATATCATATCGAAATCTGTAAAAGATTTGAGAGAAAAACAGTCAAAAGAAAAATCCGAAGAGTAGACTCGAGGGCATCGATGTCCTTTCTGGATGAGTTAGTTTTAAGATTTTACTGTATAAAATAACAGGAGGAGTTCATATGAATAAAGAAGTAATTGGTTTGATAGTTGGGACAATCGTCATCTTCCTATCTTTTGTATTTGTGTGTGGGACCTTTCTCTATCTCTATCTTCGAGATCAGAAGTTGGTCCGTCTTGCCAAGTCATCCGTACAGGGAACGGTTATCGGCTATAGCCGTTTTCGTGAGGGGTATCCACCTATCGTCGAATACACGGTGGATGGGATTGCTTATAAGAAAACCTTGCAGTATTTTATGTTCAAAACGATCACAATTCCGTGGGGGACTACTAAATTTTTAAAGGACTATACAAGAGAAGATATGCTAGCGCCTTCGATCACTCGCTACAGCAACTCCTTTGTTTCCTTCAAACGCTTGATGCAGACCCATTTCCCCCTTCATTCGGAACTGACGGTCTGGTATGATCCAGACAAGCCGACCAGGGCCTATGTCGAACGTTACAGCGGAATGGACAAGTTTTACAAGTGGTTTGGTATCGGATTTGGGCTGGCTCTAGTTATAGTCTATGGGATAGTGATCCTAGCATTTTTGTCCAATTTGTCCAAGATATACGCATAAAGGTCAGTTGGTTGAAAGGAAACGTGACTTCCCATCGAGCTTCAAGGAGGACAGAGTTTCTTTTCCATTTCCGTGCTTATCAATCTTTTCTTTCTGATACAGAGAAAAGGTTGCCTCCTACAAATACAGACAGGAAGTGAATTTTGACAAAGCCCCTTATTCGAGATATAATGAAGAAAAAGTGACCAAGGATAAATTAATGACAAACTCAAAGTATATAACACGCCTGAAACGTTCAGAGGGTCAGTTGCGTGGGATTCAAAAGATGATTGAAGAAGATCGTGACTGCGCAGATATTGTTACGCAGTTGACAGCAGTGAAATCTAGCGTTGAGCGCGTGATTGAGATGATCATTACTGAAAATCTCACTGACTGTATCAACCAACCACTAGACGACCCCGAGGCTCAAAAGGAACGCCTAGAAAAGGCCATCCGATACCTGATTAAACGAAAATAAACTAATTTGCTATTGCTAAACAATGCAGACAAAGGCATTTAAGTCTATTTCGATAAAGAAATCATGTCGGCCAAACGGATGAGTCCCCCCGATACCAACGAGCAACCTCTTTTTAGATGCCGTCAATGTGCTTCTTTTTTAAAAGCGATGGGCTACGAGCCCTATATCAGCGGGTTGCAGAAATGAAAAAACCGATTAAGTTTCTTAATCGGTTTTTTGCTTATTCTACTTGACCGGGCCAAGCATTCATACCACCTTCTACATTGATAACGGTGAGGCCTTGGGCGCTTAGAAATTCACAAGCAGATGCGGAACGGACTCCACCTTGACAGATGACATGATATTCCTGGTCAGGTTTGAGTTCTTTGTAACCTTGCTCCAAGGTACTTAAAGGCAGATTTTTAGCACCTGGTGCATGTCCTGCTTGGAATTCATGCACTTCACGTACATCGATAAGATTTAGATTTTCATTTAGGTATTTTTCATAAAAGTCAGCCATGCTGATACTCGTTTCCATATTCGACTCCTTCTGGATTAGCCATTTTATATTGTGAATAAGCGCCATCAAGGTTTTGGACGGTAAATCCTGCCACTAGAGGATACGCTCTGTGATCTAGCTGCGCAAAACACTGTGGCAGTTAAGGATGTAGGTTTGGTTCTTGTCTGGTTCATCCAAGTTCTCCCATAGTTTGTTTAGGGGGATATGAATGGTATCGACCTTGGGTCGCCCCCCTGAAATTCGCCACTTATCCGTACATCTAGGGATTTTTGGCCCTTAGTCAGATCGTCTTTGAGCTGACACCATTGGATATTATCGCTCAGACCTTCGATAAGGTTCAAGGCTGTGTAGCCAATTATTTTATGCTTCTAGATGACCTTGCCTGTCCAAGCGCTCATACCGCCTCGGACATTGATGACATCGTAGCCTTTTTTCTTTAGCTTTTTCGCAGCTAGTTTGCTTCGCACACCAGAATGACAAATAACATAGAGTGTTTCTTTTGTCGCAGGTGTGTAAGAACCGATTTCCGTTAAAGGAACATTTTTTGCATTTTTGATATGGCCTCTACGGAATTCCATAGGCGTCCGAACATCCAGTAGCTGAATCGGTTCTCTGAGTTTAGCTTCTAACTCGCTGGTAGAAATACTGTCAATTTTTGTAAATAATAAGTGAAACATAGGCACCTCCACATATACCCTTATGGGGTATATTAAACCATGAAGTCAATCTTTTGTCAAGCAAGTTGTTTTGACTTGGAGGGGATTGGTTTTGAGAGTCTAGAAAGCAGGCTATTCTTGACCTTTCAAAGGCTTTTTGATATGATGAGTCCAAAGTAAGTGTGAGGTGATAAGATGACCAGCGAATACCAGAAAATGATAGCAGGGGAGCCTTACCGTCCGTCGGATCCAGAGTTGCGGGTCTTGGCGCAGGCTTCTCGCCAAAAACAGGCTGCCTTTAACAAGGAAGAAGATCCCTTGAAGGGAGCAGATATTATCAAGACTTGGTTTGGCTCAACTGGGGAAAATCTCTATGTCAATCCACGCTTGGTGGTCGATTATGGAGTCAATATCCATCTAGGGGAAAATTTTTATTCTAATTGGAACTTGACCATGCTGGATGTTTGTCCGATTCGCATCGGGAACAACGCCATGCTTGGCCCCAACTGTCAGTTTTTAACCCCACTCCATCCACTGGATCCGGATGAACGCAATTCAGGGGTCGAATACGGCAAGCCCATCACCATTGGAGATAATTTCTGGGCTGGAGGTGGCGTCATTGTTCTTCCTGGAGTAACACTGGGAAATAATGTCGTTGTAGGAGCAGGGGCCGTGATTACCAAGTCTTTTGGCGACAATGTCGTCCTAGCTGGGAATCCTGCGCGTGTTATCAAGGAAATCCCAGTAAAAGAAAACTAAAAAGAACAGCCGAGGCTGTTCTTTTTATGAGCTTTAGTCTTATAGATTTTTCTTCTTTTTGGCTTTTTGGGTTAGAGTGATATCGCACTTGGGAATGTTGCTTTTAAAAACTATTAAATGCATTTTAGTACTCTCAAATTGTTTCTAGTAGCCCTTTCAAAAGAATACTGAGCGAAACTGAATTTAAGGAAACTTTCAGAAAAGTTTTAGTTTTGTTTCAGGAATCTTCTGTAGACTGTCTAGCTATATCATACGAAGGAGAGGAAAAAGCTATGAAATCAAAAAAATGGACCCTACTCGCAACGAGTTTAACGGCAATAGTGCTGATGGCAGCATGTGCCCAGTCAACAACTACATCCAATACCAATGCAACGACAAATAGTGCCACAACAACTGCAACAAAGACAAACCAATCATCCTATTTTACAGAGAAGGACAATGATACTTCTTATGACGAAAGCACAGCTTCTAAGATTGAGTTATCTGGCTCATCAGCAAACGTCTTTGGGGATGGCGTGACAGTCTCTGAATCAACAGTGACCATCACAAAATCTGGGACCTATGTGATTTCAGGTCAGTCTGACGGAGTGCAGATCAAGATCGAGGCAGATAAGTCTGCAGATGTTCATCTAGTCCTAAAAGGCGCGACCATGACCAATACCAATGCAGCGATATCTGCGACATCAGCTGGTCATGTCTACTTGACTCTAGCAGAGGGAACCACCAACAGTCTCTCTGACTCAAGCTCTAACAGTGACGAAAAAGCAGACGCAGCTCTCTTTTCTAAGGTGGATTTGACCATCAACGGGAAAGGAACTCTCAATGTAGATGGCAAGAAGAACAATGGTATCAAGGCCAACGACACCCTCCACATCACGGGTGGAACCTATAACATCACAGCAGTTGGCGATGCCTTCAATGTCAATGATGAACTCAACATCACTGGTACGACCATGACCATCGATGCCAAAGAGGATGGGGTCAAGGTGGACAATGACGAGGATACTTCAGTTGGGACCATGTACCTATCCAACAACAACATCACCGTCACAGCAGGAGATGATGGCATCCACGCATCTGGAGACCTCGTCATCGATAGTGGTACCTACACCGTCAAGAATTCGACAGAAGGACTTGAAGGTAAGTCAATCACTATCAACGGTGGGGATATTAGCATCTACTCAACAGATGATGGAGTCAACGCAGCTAACAAAAACGCCCAACAGAATGAAATCTTCTTCACTATGAACGGCGGGAATCTGACTGTAGAAGTCGGCCAAGGAGACACAGACCCAATCGACTCAAACGGCAATATTACGGTCACAGGTGGGACCATTAAAATGACTGGTCAAACAGGTTTTGACTTTGATGGAACAGCGACCTACACAGGTGGAGATATCTATCTCAACGGTGAAAAACAAACGGAAATCGTCAATTCTATACCTGGAGGCGGTGGACCAAATGGAGGCCCTCAAGGCGACGGTCCAGCCCCTGGCGGACAAGGATAAAAAAGAATCTCCTTTCTCGAAAGAGAAGGGAGAGTTTTATGTAGGAAGGATTTTCTAGAATAAATACCAATCCGGAGTTGAGAACTTCTTGGTCTGTTTCATATAAAAACGGATAAAGTGAATTTCCATAGCTAAGGTTATCAAGGTTGCTATTGTGATGACAGTAGTAGGATTGGCTGAGAAAAGTAGAGGAAGAATAGGCCTTTAAAAAGTGGACAGGAAAGACCATTTCGGAGTATCGTGAAGAGATTTAGAAACAGCTCTAAAAGCAATAGCTATCCATTATAAACATCAGATACGAATCTGGTGTTTTATTTTTTTAAAGAATTTAACCCTTTCTCTTGACAAGTGAGTGATTACTCACTATAATAGCTTCGGTGATTTAAAAAGTGAGTATTAACTCACCAAGGAGGAAGTAAATGAAAACATTACTACATTTACAAGATTTAGTAAAATCTTTTGACCATCAAATAGTTCTGAATCATGTCAGCTTTGAATTGCAGCCAGGAGAAATTATAGGATTAATTGGTCCGTCTGGTGCTGGTAAATCAACTATGATTAAGACTACGTTAGGAATGGAAAAGGCTGATGGAGGCGTAGCTTTAGTGTTAAATCACACTATGCCCAATCGCCATATTTTAGGAGATATTGGCTATATGGCCCAATCAGATGCTTTATACGAGTCCTTGTCAGGCCAAGAAAATCTGGAATTTTTTGGTCAGCTAAAGGGGCTTTCTAAAAAAGACCTAAAGGCGGAAATTGCTTATATAGCTCAAGTAGTAGATCTGACAGACTACTTAAACAAGGCGGTATCTGGTTATTCTGGAGGAATGAAACGGCGTTTGTCACTGGCTATCGCGCTTTTAGGAAATCCTCAACTCTTGATTTTGGACGAACCGACAGTTGGAATCGACCCTTCTCTTCGAAAGAAAATCTGGAAAGAATTATTCGCGCTTAGAGACAATGGGGTTGGGATATTAGTTACTACCCATGTTATGGATGAAGCAGAGTTGACGGATAAGGTCGGCTTATTATTAGGCGGAAAAATCATTGCTTTTGATACACCGCAACACTTAAAAGAAAGTTATCAAGTTTCAAGTATTGAAGAAGTATTTTTAAAAGCAGAAGGTGAGTAAAATGAGAACAATAGCGATTGCAAAAAAAGTCATCAAAGAATTACTTCGCGACAAACGAACTCTAGCTCTGATGTTTATAGCACCTGTTTTTATCATGTGGTTGATGAACCTCATGTTTTCAGCTAGTACAACCGTGGATGTCAAGTTAGCAACACAGGATCTACCAACTGGTTTGGTAACGAAAATGGATGAGCTCGATCATGTGGACGTCGAGACTTATCAAGACTTAGATCAAGCCAAAGAAGCGCTAGCAAATGAAAAAGTCGATGCTGTGATTTCTTATAAAGACGGTGAGTACCAGGTCGACTACGCAAATACGGATGCTTCTAAAACAACTATGACACGACAAGTGTTACGAACGAGTATCGCCAGTGAAGGCACCGATCAGTTAGTATCTCGTGTTAAACAAGCTCTTCCACAATTGGACTCGGACGCAAAAACACCAGAAATCAAGGAGTCTTACCAGTATGGAGATGAAAATACAAGCTTCTTTACCAGCATGATTCCGGTTTTGATAGGTTTTGTAGTTTTCTTCTTTGTCTTTTTGATTTCAGGTATGGCGCTTTTGAAAGAGCGCACCAGTGGAACACTAGAACGTTTGTTAGCAACACCAGTGAAACGATCTGAAATCGTCTATGGCTATATGTTGTCTTACGGTATTATTGCGATTTTTCAAACGGCAGTTGTCGTTTTAGCAGCAATTTGGCTACTAGATGTAGAAGTTGTAGGAAGTATTTTAAATGTTATAATAGTTAATGTGGTACTGGCTCTTGTAGCACTAGCTTTTGGAATTCTCTTGTCTACTCTAGCAAAATCAGAATTCCAAATGATGCAATTTATTCCTCTCGTGATTATGCCCCAACTTTTTTTCTCAGGAATTATTCCATTGTCATCCATGGGAGAATGGGCTCCAACTGTGGGGAAATTTTTGCCATTAACCTATTCTGGTGATGCAATAAGCCAGATTATTCTTTACGGGCACAATCTTGGTGATATTTTGTCAAATCTTGGTGTTTTAATGGTTTTCTTGATCATTTTAACAATTCTTAATATTGTTGGATTGCGTCGTTATCGTAAAGTTTAGAAATCAACATAAATAATGCTAAAAAGGTGTGAAGATTAGATGGATAAGACTGTTTTTGAATCGTTTGAAGATTACTTAGAAGAAGCGAATTACCCTCAAGGAAAGAAAAAAATCATGCAGGCAGCAGTGGATCTCATATCAACCAGGAGTTACCATGGGACCTCAACTCTTCACATAGCTGAGCGTGCTGGACTAAGCCAAGCAACTTTGTTTAAGTATTTTAAGACGAAGGATGATTTACTGACGGCTATTTTACATCCTGTAGTCCCAGGCATTTTCGGCAGTTTTTTTGAGGAACTCTTAGCTTTTGAAACGACAGAAGAGAGGGTTCGTTATCTCGTCCATGATCGTATGAGCTATCTCAAAAAAAATCGTGCTTTGATGAAAATCATTCTGCAGGAGAGTTTTTCAAATAAAAAACTAAAAAATGAACAGATTTTTATCTGGAGTGCTATTCAAGATAAACTTCGAGTGCTTCATAAGGAATTGCTAGCAGATCCACGTGTAAATCCAGAGTTAACGATTCCTCAAATGGTTCGTATTTGTGTTGGTCCATTGTTGGCTTACTTCGCTCAGCTTTATATCGTTAGTGACAACGGAGAAATAAAGGAAGAAGACCTAGACTTATTAGAAAAACAGATTTTAGGTGGTTTGTGGAAATAGAGTAGGCCTAGACAAAATGGAGGCTAGATTCTATTGGTTTGGCTTCTTGTACAAGATAATATAAAAGGGTATACATTACCTGATGCAGATTTGTGCTTTTTTATTGTTGAATTTGGTATTTTGGTGATAGTCCTCAATCACTTTACTAAAACAGAAACCGACTTCTCCAGCGGTGCAACGATTTCTCAGGTGTATGGAAGAGGAGATTTCTGGCTTGCTAAAGACAACTCCTTGACACTCCGTCAGTTTTTGATACAATAGTACAAAATTAGAGGAGGTGGGCGATGATTCAGAAGCATGCGATTCCCATTTTAGAGTTTGATGATAACCCCCAAGCGGTCCTTATGCCAACACATGAGGGGTTAGACTTGAAGTTGCCAAAGAAGTGTATCTATGCATTTTTGGAGGAGGAGATTGACCGCTATGCTCAGGAAGTAGGGGCGGACTGTGTTGGTGAGTTCGTTTCTGCCACCAAAACCTATCCAGTATATGTCATCAACTACAAGGACGAGGAGATCTGTCTAGCCCAGGCGCCCGTGGGCTCTGCCCCAGCGGCCCAGTTTATGGATTGGTTGATTGGCTATGGTGTGGAGCAAATCATTTCCACTGGAACCTGTGGCGTCCTAGCCGATATAGAGGAAAATGCCTTTCTCGTCCCTGTTCGCGCTCTGCGAGATGAGGGGACCAGCTACCATTATGTAGCGCCTTCTCGTTATATGGAGATGCAGATTGAGGCTGTCTCTGCCATTGAGCAAGTTTTGGAGCAAAGAGGCATTCCTTATGAGGAAGTTATGACCTGGACGACAGATGGTTTTTACCGAGAGACGGCTGAAAAGGTTGCCTATCGCAAGGAAGAAGGCTGCGCTGTTGTGGAAATGGAGTGCTCGGCTCTTGCGGCAGTGGCTCAGCTACGTGGTGTTGTCTGGGGAGAATTGCTCTTTACTGCAGATTCCTTAGCGGATCTGGACAACTACGACAGTCGTGACTGGGGCTCAGAAGCTTTTGATAAGGCACTCGAACTCTGTCTTGCCATTGTGCACCACATGTGAGTGTTCTGACTGTTTTTATGGTAGAATGTAGTTATGTTATTCAAATCTTTTTTGGAAAAAATCAAGACGATACTGGGACGCTTGTCGCCAGCCCGTCGCATCTTTTTAAGTTTTGCCCTAGTAATCTTCTTGGGTTCTCTCCTTTTAAGTCTCCCCTTTGTGCAAGCAGAAACGTCACAAGCGACCTACTTTGACCATCTCTTTACGACCGTGTCCATGGTCTGTGTGACAGGGCTTTTCACTCTGCCAGTGGCTTCGACTTATAATATCTGGGGCCAGTTGATCTGTATGATTTTGATCCAGATTGGTGGTTTGGGGCTCATGACCTTTATCGGAATCTTTTATATCCAAGGCAAGCAAAAGCTCAGCCTTCGTGGTCGTGAGACTATTCAAGAAAGTTTCAGTTATGGAGAAACCCAGTCTCTAAAGGACTTCATCCGCTCAATCTTTCTGACGACTTTTTTGGTGGAAGGGATCGGTGCCTTTCTCTTGAGTTTCCGCTTTATTCCTGAATTTGGCTGGGGGCGAGGGATTCTAACCTCTATCTTTTTGGCTGTTTCAGCTTTCTGCAATGCTGGATTTGATAATTTTGGAAGTACGAGTTTGGTAGCCTTTCAAACGGATCCCTTGATCAATCTAGTGATCGCAGGATTGATTATCACGGGGGGGCTAGGATTTATGGTCTGGTTTGACCTAGCGACCCAGTTTGGGAAAAAGAAAAAACGCCGTCTGCGTTTCCATACCAAGTTGGTTCTCTTTTTAACGGCGGGAATTCTGCTCTTTGGAACCGTATCGACTTTGTTCATTGAGTGGAACAATCCTGGAACGATTGGAAATCTCAGCGCTCCAGAGAAATTGCTGGTTAGTTTCTTTCAGACCGTCAGCATGAGAACGGCAGGTTTTGCTTCCATTGACTACACCCAGGCTCGACCAGTTACCTTGTTCATCTATATCCTACAGATGTTTCTAGGAGGGGCGCCTGGAGGGACAGCAGGGGGGCTCAAGATTACGACCTTCTTTGTCTTGTTGGTCTTCGCTCGTAGCGAACTATTGGGCTTGCCTCATGCCAATGTGGCTCGGAGGACTATTGAACCCCGAACCGTGCAAAAATCTTTCAGTGTCTTTATTATCTTCTTGCTAACATTCTTGCTGGGCTTGATTCTGCTAGGGGTAACCGCAGAAGGAAATCCGCGCTTTATCTACCTCATGTTTGAGACCATTTCAGCCCTTGCGACAGTTGGGGTGACGGCAAATTTAACACCAGAGCTAGGCAAGATAGCCCTCAGTATCGTTATGTTGTTGATGTTTATCGGCCGTATTGGTCCCTTGACACTACTGGTCAGTGTAGCGGAATACCAGCCAGACAAGAAAGATACGATTCACTATATGAAAGCAGATATCACTATTGGATAAGAAAGGAAGAACGATGTCAGATCGGACAATTGGAATTTTAGGCTTGGGAATTTTTGGGAGCAGTGTTTTGGCTGCTCTAGCCAAGCATGACATGAATATCATTGCTATTGATGACCACGAGGAACGCATTAATCAATTTGAACCTGTGCTGGCGCGTGGGGTAGTTGGAGATATCACGGATGAAGAACTCCTTCTATCAGCGGGGATTGACACCTGTGATACCGTAGTTGTCGCAACGGGTGAAAATCTAGAATCCAGTGTTCTCGCGGTCATGCACTGCAAGAGTCTAGGGGTGCCGACCGTTATTGCCAAGGTCAAAAGTCATACAGCTAAAAAGGTGTTAGAAAAAATTGGCGCGGACGCAGTCATCTCACCAGAGTTTGAAATGGGGCGCTCATTGGCACAGACCATCCTCTTTCATAACAGTGTAGACGTCTTTCAGCTGGACAAGAATGTATCGATTGTCGAGATGAAAATCCCCCAATCATGGGTAGATAAAAGCCTCAGTCAGTTGGATTTGCGTGGGCGATACAACCTCAACGTACTTGGCTTTCGTGCCTACGAAAATGCTCCTCTGGATGTCCAATTCGGACCCAATGACCTCTTGCAGGCAGATGCCTACATCATGGCCGTCATTAATAACCAACATCTGGACACCCTAGCTGAACTGAGTGAGTAGGAGAGGAAGGGTACTCTCTTTCCAAATAATTAACGAGTCAATATAAGTATTTTATAAGAGGGATTTAAGAAAAATTTTAACTTTTTCTTAATCCTTTTTAATTTTAGGAGATTATACTAGAGTCATCAAAAAAAGAAAACTCTAAGGAGAATCCTATGAAATTCAATCCAAATCAGAGATATACTCGTTGGTCTATTCGCCGTCTCAGTGTCGGTGTTGCTTCAGTTGTTGTGGCTAGTGGCTTCTTTGTCCTAGTTGGTCAACCAAGTTCTGCACGCGCTGATGTCGTCAATCCGACTCCTGCCCAAGTCGTGCCAGACGCTGCTTCGGTGAGTGAAAAAAGCGACTTACCAGCAGAGGTTCTCAAAAAAGCAGTCGATGTAGCTCTTCCTTCAGAACAAGCAGACTCAGCACCTAAAGCAAGCTTGGATACTACAAGCTCTTCAGAAAAAGCGGATGCAACTGCTAAAGAGCCTGCAGTAGCGCCAAAAGAAGAAGTACAAGCACAACCTGACTCTAAGAAACAAACAGAAGATGCAGTTAAACCTGTGGAAAGTCCTGCGTCTACAGTTTCTGGACAAGACCGTGAAGCCAGTGAAGCGCAACCAGCGACCACCCCAGCTGAAGTGCAAAAAGGCGTGGCTGACAACACCAAAGATACAGTAGATGTTCCGGCTAGCTACCTTGACAAAGCCAATTTCCCAGGTCCATTTACAGCTGGTGTCAACCAAGTCATTCCATACGAATTCTTCGCTGGTGACGGCATGTTGACTCGTCTTATCTTGAAAGCATCCGACAAGGCTCCATGGTCAGACAACGGAACAGCTAAAAATCCCGCTCTCCCACCGGTAGAGAAATTGGGCAAAGGCCTTTACTTCTACGAAGTAGACTTGGCCGGAACCCAAGGCAAATCTGACAAAGAGTTGCTTGATCTCTTGAAACAAAATGGTACTCAAAGCTATAAAGCTACTATCAAGGTGTACGGTGCGAAAGACGGCAAGCCTGACTTAACTAACCTCGTAGCAACTAAAGATTTGACTGTTAATTTGAATGGCTTGACCACTCCAGCTGAAGTCCAAAAAGGTGTGGCTGACAATACCAAAGATACAGTAGATGTCCCAGCCACTTACTTGGACAAGGCTAACTTCCCAGGACCATTTACAGCTGGTGTCAATCAAGTCATTCCATATGAATTCTTCGCTGGAGACGGCATGTTAACTCGTCTTATCTTGAAAGCATCCGATAAGGCTCCATGGTCAGACAACGGAACAGCTAAAAATCCTGCTCTCCCACCAGTAGAGAAATTGGGCAAAGGTCTTTACTTCTATGAAGTAGACTTGGCAGGCACCCAAGGAAAATCAGATAAAGAGCTGCTTGACCTCTTGAAACAAAATGGTACTCAAAGCTATAAAGCTACTATCAAGGTGTACGGTGCGAAAGACGGCAAGCCTGACTTGACTAATCTGGTAGCGACTAAAGATTTGACTGTTAATTTGAATGGTTTGACCACACCAAATCAGGTTAAAGAGTCTGTTGTTAACAATGTCAAAGACATGATTGATGTTCCAGCTAGCTACCTTGATAAGGCTAAGGTTCCTGGACCTTTCTTGGCTGGTGTCAACCAAGTTATTCCGTATGAAGCTTTTGGTGGAGATGGTATGTTGACTCGCCTCTTGTTAAAAGCTTCAGACAAAGCTCCATGGTCAGACAACGGAACAGCTAAAAATCCTGCCCTATTGCCACTTGAAGGCTTGGCTAAAGGTCAATATTTCTACGAAGTGGATTTGAATGGCAATACGGTTGGCAAAGATGGTCAGGCCTTGCTGGATCAACTTCGAGCTAACGGAACCCATACATATCTAGCTACTGTTAAAGTCTATGGATCTAAAGATGGCAAACCTGATTTGACCAATCTGATTGCTACTCGTCAAGTAACGATTCAGCTTCGTGGAAAAGAAATGGCGACAATACCATCTCAACAAGGTCAGATGAATACGAAGCCTTCTGAAACAGGCTCTACAGGTACGACTAAGGGTATGATGGGTACAAATCACCATATGTCAGATATGAAAGTAGATCAACCAGCTTCTAGCCCAATGGCTAATATGATGAAAAAAGATGATAAAGCGATGTTACCAAATACTGGGGAAGCTCAAACAGCTACAGCTGGCCTTGGTATAGTTGGTCTAGCCTTGGCAGGGCTTGTTGGACTTTTGGGTTTGACAACCAAACGAGAAGATTAAGATTCAAATCACTTAAACATTAGAGAAAATAGTGTTATACTAAAGCAAGTATAACACTGTTTTTATCGAAGGAGTGTCAGATGAAAAAGACAATTTTGCTGGTTGATGATGAAATAGATATTCTAGATATTCAAAACCGCTATCTTATACAGGCAGGTTACGATGTTTTGGTCGCCCATGATGGTAAGGAGGGATTAGAGCTTTTCAGAAAAAAATCTATCGACCTCATTATCACAGATATCATGATGCCCAATATGGACGGGTATGATTTTATCAGTGAAGTTCAGTATATCGCTCCGGATCAACCCTTCCTCTTTACAACTGCTAAGACAAGCGAACAGGATAAGATTTATGGATTAAGTTTGGGGGCAGATGATTTTATAGTCAAACCCTTTAGCCCACGCGAATTGGTTTTAAGAGTGAATAATATCTTGCGTCGCCTTAGCCGTGGAGGAGAGACAGAACAGATCGAGTTTGGTGACTTGGTAATCAACCATGTGACTCATGAGGTTCGCATTGGGGAGCAACCTTTGGAATTGACAGTAAAATCCTTTGAACTTCTATGGATATTAGCCAGCAATCCCGAGAGAGTCTTTTCAAAGACGGAACTTTACGAGAAGGTATGGCAAGAGGACTATGTAGATGATACCAATACACTCAATGTTCATATCCATGCTTTGAGGCAAGAGTTGACCAAGTATACAAATTCAAATGCTCCTGCTATCAAAACTGTCTGGGGTTTGGGTTATAAGATGGAAAGACCAAGAGGTAGAACATGAAATTAAAAAACTATATTTTAGTGGGGTATCTAGTGTCGACTCTACTAACGATTTTGGTCGTTTTCTGGGCAGTCCAACGGATGTTGATCGAGAAAAGTGAAGTTTACTTTCTCGTTGGAATGACCTTGATTGCTAGTTTCATTGGCGCTGCAGTGAGCATCTTTCTTTTGTCGCCAGTGTTCTCTTCTCTGAAACATTTGAAAAAACAAGCTCAGGATATAGCAAGCAAGGATTTCAGCACAGAAATTGAAACCAAGGGACCATTAGAATTTCAAGAGCTGGGCCAGGCTTTTAATGACATGTCCCACAATTTGCAAGCCACCTTTCAATCACTTGATGAGAGCGAGCAAGAAAAGAGAATGATGATTGCGCAGCTCTCTCACGATATTAAAACTCCCATTACCTCCATTCAGGTTACTGTGGAGGGAATTCTAGATGGAGTGATTAAGGAAGAGGAGCGACTCCACTACTTAGCCACGATTGGTCGGCAAACCGAGCGTCTAAACAAGCTAGTGGAGGAATTGGATGTTCTGACTCTTAACACCCAACCTCAAGATACTGCTGATGAAGAAGTCGAAGAGGTCTTTTTAGATCAGCTGTTGATTGAGTCAATGAGTGAATTTCAACTCCAGATTGAACAAGAGGAGCGAGATGTTTACATTCAAGTATCACCTGAGTCGGCGAAAATCAAGAGCCATTCTGACAAACTTTCTCGCATTCTGGTCAATTTGTTAAACAATGCCTTTAAATATTCAGAACCAGGAACCAGAATCGAGGTTCTTGCCCAATTAACAGAACAAGAGCTGAGAATCAGTGTGAAAGACGAGGGTCAGGGAATCCTTCCTGAGGATTTGGAAAAGATCTTTAAACGACTTTATCGTGTAGAAACTTCGCGCAATATGAAGACAGGTGGACATGGATTAGGACTTGCGATTGCACGCGAACTAGCCCATCAGCTTGGTGGCGAAATCACAGCAGAAAGTCAATATGGCTTAGGAAGCAAATTTACATTCAGCCTCAATTTGAAATAAAGCTGTAAAATCCCTTTACATATCTAGCTTTTCATGGTATAATAGCCTTTGTGTGAAATAGCAGCAGGAAAGCATGAAGCTCGTCAACAGGTGTCTTATGACAAGTAACCTTGGCTGTTTAGGCGAAGGGCATCTGCACGAATCAGGGCTTTCTAAGTGACTATTTCCGCCAAATATTATTTATATCAGGAGGACATACATATGTCACGTTATACAGGACCATCTTGGAAACAAGCTCGTCGCCTTGGCCTTTCACTTACAGGTACAGGTAAAGAATTGGCACGTCGTAACTACGTACCAGGACAACACGGACCAAACAACCGTTCTAAATTGTCAGAATACGGTTTGCAATTGGCTGAAAAACAAAAACTTCGTTTCACTTACGGTGTAGGTGAAAAACAATTCCGTAACTTGTTCGTACAAGCTACAAAAATCAAAGGCGGAATCCTAGGTTTCAACTTCATGCTTCTTTTGGAACGTCGTTTGGATAACGTTGTTTACCGTCTTGGTCTTGCGACTACTCGTCGTCAAGCTCGTCAATTCGTAAACCACGGTCACATCCTTGTTGACGGAAAACGCGTTGATATCCCATCATACCGTGTAACTCCAGGTCAAGTAATCTCAGTTCGTGAAAAATCATTGAAAGTTCCAGCAATCCTTGAAGCAGTAGAAGCTACTCTTGGACGTCCAGCATTCGTATCATTCGATGCTGAAAAATTGGAAGGTTCATTGACTCGCTTGCCAGAACGCGACGAAATCAACCCAGAAATCAACGAAGCACTTGTCGTTGAATTCTACAACAAGATGCTTTAATTTTAAGAAATATCTTACAGAAAGCCTACAACAGTGGGCTTTTTGCTTTGTCTTAAAAGGTTGATTTCTGGGTTTGCTTAGATATTTGCTAGATTGATTTCATTGCTGCTTCAAAGAATGAGACGGCTTTTTTTGCGTTCTCTTTTGAGAGGTAAAAAGAAGCGTGACCCTCCCACAGCTATAGAGCTTTTAGGCGGGAAAACCACACTTCTTTCTTGAATTAATTTTACATCATTTTGACTTAAAAAACAAATAGAGGCGTCCCACCTCCTACCGCAGAAAGATCTGTTTCAAGGGGAGATGGAAAACCTCTATTCGTTAATTTAATTATAGCCTAAAAAACTTTTAAATACAAGGCTATTGAGATAGTAAGGGGGAAAAAAGAAGTAACCATCATTCCGACCACATAGTAGACAGGGGGGAACAAGATTACTTCCTTTATTTACTTAAGTATACAACATTTTTACAAGAAAGCAAAGTAGCAGGTTAGTCTAATGGGGTGCTTGTTGTACTTTAGCAAGTAAGGTGTGCTATAATGCTTTTAACAGGAACTAAAAGCCATTAGTAAATAACTAATATTGGGTCATATTGTTCCGATGTTAGAGAGAAGGAACTTAATGAAATTATGGGAATATGTTGATAAAAATGTTCGCCTTATTTTAGAAGATGGGACCTCCATCAAGGGTAGGGTGGTTGATTGGTTTGACGGTTATGATTTAGATGGTCCTGACGAAATAGTTATAGGTGATCGCTCATATCCTGAAGATATTATCAAGAAAATCAAAATTATTAGTGCTTAGTTCAACCTAGGCGATTTTATCGACTAACTATAAAAAGTATAAGAACTATCGAAAAAATAGCAGAGAGGAAAATAAATGAGTAAACAGCTTTGGAAGTATCTTCGATCAAGGGTTCAGATAGTCACTAATTGCGATAAGATAATCAAGGGACGTGTCATAGACTTTGTTGACGAAATGGACAATGATGAGCAAGATGAAATCACTATTCTCATTGCTAATCCTAGTCCAGATGAAGCTACTGAAATTTCTCTCTTTGAGAGTGAGATTGTCTCGATTAAAACAATCTCATAGGACTTAGAACAATCTAGGTGCTTTTACCTGCCTTATTTGAAAGAAAACACTATGGAAAAGGATTTAGTTTATATGGCAATATTAGATGATTTACAAGAGTTATATGACAATGGTTGGGATGCCTCTTTTGATTATAATGGTCAAGTATGTGGGATTTTTCCTAATTCTGTTCATGATATTGTAGTGGTGATTGGAGATAAGGAATACCAGGTATCATCATTCATTGATCTGATTTCTCTAAAAATTGACGATAACACTTTAGTAGAAATTATGGATGGAATTGAAGTGCAGTATTATTAAAATAAAAATCATCTTTGATGAATGAACTGCACCCCAAAAATTAGATTTTGTCTGTTAAATTTTTGGAACGTAGCTCAATATGCTACAACGTTCTTATTAGGAGGGGAAGGGTAATGGGTTATAGTCAACAAGTATTAGACATGCTCCAGCAAACAGTCAGTGGTCAGATTGATAATTTTTGGGATTTTTCCTTTACGTTTAACGCTCTTTTTGGAGAAGATGCGGAATTTTCCGAGGCTTGGGATAATGAAAACTCTGAAATGTTTGACGCTCTCAATGACTTTGAGTTGATGATATTTTTAGAGGAACATGATCCAAGCGACAAACAAGGTTTTATCGATTTCTTAACACCTTACTACGAAAAAGCAAAGCAATTAGCCAATATTGAAAGGAATATTTAAATGACACTCTGGAAATTTAACCGTACAGATGTAATTATCACGTTAAAAAATGGCGCGGTAGTTAGAGGATTTGTAGAAGACTATTGTGACGCCTCTGACAATGACGAGGAGATTGACTCCTTGCTGGTAGATGTTGATGGAACTCTTTATGAATATTTTGAAGATGAAATCGTCAGCATCATAGAAAGCTAGTAGTGGGAATAGAATCTAAGGAAAAAATCTTGTTTGTTGAGATTGTTTTAGTTGGGATGGTCCTATATGAAAAAGGATGAAATTAAAAAATATTTAGACAAAGATCTTGAATTTAATTATAATAGCCGAGGTGCTTGCTTTTTATCGAGTATATGTGTAGTTGGTTATGATTATGAAGGTCAGCAGTTTGATACAATTGATGAAGCTATGGAAGCTAAAGTATTTGACGGGAAAAGCTTAGTAGATATATGGGATGAAGTTTTTCCACAAGTTTTTTAAAATGAAAAGCACCTTTGATGAACTGCACCCCAAAAGTTAGATTTTTTCTGTCTAACTTTTGGGGTGCAGTTCAAATGTATGAGATATTTTTAGTTTTGATTTAATTTCGATATTTTTCCGGAAAATACTTATTTTTCGGAAAGTCAAGATTTTGTTATTATTTATGATATACTGGTACCGTAATTATATCCTTACAGAGGTTAAGTAAGGGTTTCAGTACACGTCAATAGATGTCAAAATATTGATTTTAAGCGATTTTTGATTTTTGGAAACTCATTATATCGCACTACAAATCAATAAAAACTCTACCTTTTACTCTACCTTTTTTAGATAAATATATCATCTGGATATTGAAGTTAAGCCCTGCTATCATTTCGATGGCAGGGCTTTTTAATGTTTGGGACACTACCTTCTTATCTATATTTTGATGGAGCTGAAGTTGACATCTACAAAGTTTAATGTTAAAATACATTCAAAAATATATTTGAATGAGGTGCTTTATGGTTCAAAATGTTGTTACTTCAATAATCCTGTATTCTGGGACAGCCGTAGACTTACTTATTATCCTAATGTTATTTTTTGCCAAAAGAAAAAGCAGAAAAGACATCATTAACATCTATTTAGGACAATTTCTAGGCTCTGTTAGTCTAATATTGCTAAGTTTACTTTTTGCATTTGTCTTAAATTATATTCCTAGTAAAGAGATTTTAGGTTTGCTCGGTTTGATTCCAATTTTCCTAGGACTCAAAGTTTTGCTTTTAGGAGATTCTGATGGAGAAGCTATTGCAAAAGATGGTTTGCGCAAAGATAATAAAAACCTGATTTTTCTAGTCGCTATGATTACTTTTGCAAGTTGTGGTGCTGACAATATTGGTGTTTTTGTCCCATATTTTATTACCTTAAATTTAGCGAATTTGATAGTGGCTTTACTTACCTTTCTAGTCATGATTTATCTCTTGGTTTTTTCTGCCCAAAAATTGGCACAAGTCCCTTCTGTTGGAGAAACTTTGGAAAAATATAGCAGATGGTTTATTGCCGTTGTTTATTTAGGACTGGGGATGTATATCCTGATTGAAAACAACAGCTTTAACATGCTAAGGACTGTGTTCGGCTAGGAGAAAAAATTATGAAAAAAGATAGTATCTGCCAAGTGAATATTATAAATCAGCAAAATGTTACAACCGCAACGAACTACCTTGAAAAGGAAAAAGTCCAAAAATCACTTCGTATTTTATCAAAGTTTACCGATAATAAACAGATAAATATCATCTTTTATCTCCTTGCTGTTGAAGAACTCTGTGTCTGTGATATAGCCTGTTTACTAAATCTCAGTATGGCATCTGCCTCCCACCATCTTCGTAAACTAGCCAATCAAAACATCTTGGATACTAGAAGAGAGGGGAAAATTATATATTATTTTATAAAAGATGAGGAAATCAAAGACTTTTTTAATCAACTAGGATAACAACTATTTTTACTACTTTATCATGATTATATATAGGACTTATCTATGAAATTTTTTGATAAAAATTACTCACATGAAAGACTACTCGTAGCAAATCTTTAAGAAAAAAGTATAATTTAAAGCAAAGCGACCTAGGTAATGCAGGTCAAGTTAGCCAAGTTTAAAAGGGAGAAATCTGAAAGAAAATGTATCTTTGATAGTAGTCATTTATTGTGAAATATGATATATTTATTGATTAGATGGATGAATATTTCTAAAGTTAAATAAAATATGACAGATACATGCTTTTTAGTGTATCTTGTTTGTACTCAAAATATGAAGTGACTATCCAATATTTAAGATTAATAAATATTATACGATGAGATAGAATACTACAAAATGAAAGGCAACGTAATCTGATGAAGAAAGATAGATTAATTGCATTGACAGATGCTGTTCTAGCAATTATTATGACCATTTTGATTTTAGAGTTAGAAAAACCAACGACACCAAGTCTTCAAGCTTTTTGGGATTTACGGCAAAATTTCTTTGCTTATTTTCTTTCCTTTTTCTGGTTGGGATCGTTATGGATGGCACTAAACACATTATGGGAAAAGGTTGAGAAAATTTCCTCAGAAATTATTTGGTGGAATTTGTTTCTACTCTTGGAGCGGCAGGAGTTCTCTTTGGAGAATTTCATGCCATCCAAGATACCAGTCTGAATGATGTGGTGGACCGGATCTATATAAATGTCAAGGATTTACCGTTTCAGTCCTTGGGAGCTTTAGCTAATATCCTGTCTGATGTTAAGAAGGGACTGATTCAAGACAGTCATATCTGGTCTTTCTTCCAGTCATTTTTCAAACAATATCAGTTGATAATCAGCTTAAATCAGATCTATCAGTTTGTCTATCTTTCTCTGATGGAGATCATGTCCTATCTTCACTTTGATTATTGGAAAAAACGGCTCGGTCAGGAGCTAGTATGAATAAGGAGAACAAATGAGACGTTTAAAAATGTTATGGCATATTATACAGGTTACGGGTTTTACTCGGTTTGCTCTGAGTTTTGTGACCTTTGTTTTTGGGTCAGGAGGCGTGCTTTTCCTAGTTGAACCTGCTATCACAAATTACGGAGACGGTCTTTGGTATGCTTTTGTGACTTCGACGACTGTCGGCTACGGGGATCTCCTAGCTGTGACCTTGATTGGAAGGATTACCAGTGTCTTCTTGACGATTTATGGGCTCATATTTTTTGGCTGTTTATCAGCTGTTATTATTAATTATTATACCGATTTAAATAAGGAAAGAGGAGAGGACAAATGACTGCCAATTATTCAACACGGGAATACCGTGAGAAATTATACGATGACCTTCATGTTCGATTGAGAGATACAGCGATTTTGATGTGTGCAATTTTTATTGCCTCTATCGGTCTAAATATGAATTCAACAGCTGTTATTATTGGAGCCATGTTAATTTCACCTCTCATGACACCGATTGTTGGACTGGGATTCGGTTTAGCTATTTTTGATACGCGTTTAATCAAGCAATCTCTAGAGGTTTTATTGACTCAAGTGTTGGTCAGTTTGCTTGTCTCGACTCTGTATTTCTGGATTTCTCCCTTGTCTTATGCAAGTAGCGAGTTGATCGCACGAACCTCTCCAACCATTTGGGATGTTCTCATTGCTATTGCTGGTGGGATTGCTGGTGTGATCGGTTCAAGGAAAAAAGAAGCAAACAATATCGTGCCAGGAGTAGCCATTGCTACAGCTTTGATGCCGCCTATCTGTACTGCTGGCTATGGTTTAGCTAATGGGAATGTACGATTTTTATTGGGGGCTCTCTATCTTTTCTTGATCAACTGTGTCTTTATCATGCTAGCCAACATTGTTGGAACAAGAATTTTGATGAGAAAATCTCCTTTAACTTCATTTAAAGAGCTGAGCATTAAAATGAGAATTGGCTTGATTTCTTTGATTGTATTGTTGATTCTTCCAGCTAGCTATTCGGCAGTTACTCTGACAATAGAACAAGCGCGCAAAGAAGGGATCAAACAGTTTGTAGGAAAAGAGTTCGCCAATTATACGGTTATTAATCAAGTCTACAAGTCAAGTAACAATGAATTGGTCTTGACGGTTGTTGGAGATCCGATTTCAGAAGAAGAATTAGAAACACTCCACCAAAAACAAGCCTCTTACGGTATTCAATCTGTTCAATTGAAAGTGAATCAAGTTCAGAACTCGCCAACATTAGATAGTGAAGCGACCAAGGAATTTTATGAAAACATTGACAAGTATATTGATCAAAAACTCTCTGAAAAAGATTCACAAAACGATCTCGTAAAAGAAAATGAAGCAGACAAGGATTGAGGACAATGAACTGAATCGGTTTTTACGCCGTGTTTTTCTTGTATCTTCCTCTTTCTTACTTATAGCAGGTTGTTTTTGCTTGAATAAGAAATAAATTAGAAGTTCTATCATCTAAGAAAAATGATGAAAAAAATCATTTAACTAATGGTGTGAACGTTTAGTGTTTATCAGCTCCATTCTCTGTAATTTTGGGGGTAAAATCCACACCATTTAGATAAAATTAGTTGAATTTGATTGGAAAAACGCTTTTATAAAAGCGGAGAAAAGTCTTGATATTACGCTGTTTTTAGTCCAACTGAAATTCATACTTTCCAAACCAGGTCTTAAGAAAAAAGGTAGAGAAAAAGGTAGAGTTTGGATTGAAATACAGTGCAATATATCGCATTTGGCAAAAAGAAAAAACGCTTTAAATCAGCGTTTTTCTTATGTATTGATTCGTATTGAACCCCTACTTAACTTCTGTAAACACTACGTGCTTGCGAAGTTTTGGTGAGTATTTCTTCAATTGAAGACGGTCTGGAGTGTTACGTTTGTTTTTAGAAGTAAGGTACAAGCGTTCACCAGATTCTTTGTGTTCAAGTGTGATATTTACGCGCATGGTATCTCCCTTCTATTATTCAGCTGATGCAGCTTTAGCGATTTTACGTCCTTTGTAGTATCCTTTAAGTGATACGCGGTGAGAACGTGAGTAATCTCCAGTAGTTTCGTCAAAGTTTACAGATGGAGCTGTTACTTTGTAGTGTGTACGACGTTTGTTTTTCTTCGCTTTTGAGGTGCGACGTGCAGGTACTGCCATTTTCTTTTCTCCTTTAGGTATTTAAATTCGATTCAATCTAGTGATTTTCATCAACCATACTAGGATAACACATTTTTTTTGTAAAGTAAAGTTACTTGACAAAAAAAGATAAAAAAATTAGAAGCTAGTAATCGAAATTTTCTGAAAATTCAAGAATTTTATTCTGTTCTTCATGCGGAAATTGTGCTATAATGGTAAAAACTGAAATGGGAGGGAACAAATGACAGAATTAGATACACGTCACCGCAGTAGCGTTTATGACAGTATGGTGAAATCACCAAACCGTGCCATGCTTCGTGCCACTGGAATGACAGATAAGGACTTTGAAACACCGATTGTGGGAGTGATTTCAACTTGGGCGGAAAATACACCATGTAACATTCACTTGCATGATTTTGGGAAATTGGCTAAAGAAGGTGTCAAATCTGCGGGCGCTTGGCCTGTTCAGTTTGGAACCATTACCGTAGCAGACGGGATCGCCATGGGAACGCCTGGTATGCGTTTCTCTCTAACATCTCGTGACATCATCGCGGACTCTATTGAGGCTGCGATGGGTGGTCACAACGTGGATGCCTTTGTCGCTATCGGTGGCTGTGACAAGAACATGCCTGGTTCTATGATTGCCATTGCCAATATGGATATTCCAGCTATTTTCGCCTATGGTGGTACTATTGCACCGGGAAATCTTGATGGCAAAGACATTGACTTGGTTTCTGTCTTTGAGGGTATCGGAAAATGGAACCATGGTGACATGACAGCTGAGGACGTGAAACGTCTCGAATGTAATGCCTGCCCTGGCCCTGGTGGCTGTGGTGGTATGTATACAGCTAATACCATGGCAACTGCTATCGAAGTTCTCGGTATGAGTTTGCCAGGATCTTCATCTCATCCAGCTGAATCAGCTGACAAGAAAGAAGATATCGAAGCAGCAGGACGTGCTGTTGTCAAGATGCTGGAGCTTGGTCTCAAACCATCAGATATCTTGACTCGTGAAGCTTTTGAAGATGCCATCACTGTAACTATGGCTCTCGGTGGTTCTACAAATGCCACTCTTCACTTGCTTGCCATTGCCCATGCGGCTAATGTTGACTTGTCACTTGAGGACTTCAATACGATCCAAGAGCGCGTGCCTCACTTGGCTGACTTGAAACCATCTGGTCAGTATGTCTTTCAAGACCTCTACGAAGTCGGTGGTGTCCCTGCGGTTATGAAATACCTCTTGGCAAATGGTTTCCTTCATGGCGACCGCATCACATGTACTGGTAAGACAGTCGCTGAAAACTTGGCTGACTTTGCAGACCTTACACCAGGCCAAAAAGTCATTATGCCACTTGAAAATCCAAAACGTGCAGACGGTCCGCTTATCATCTTGAATGGGAACCTTGCCCCTGATGGTGCGGTTGCTAAAGTATCAGGTGTGAAAGTGCGTCGCCACGTTGGACCAGCTAAGGTCTTTGACTCAGAAGAAGATGCTATCCAGGCTGTTCTGACAGATGAAATCGTTGATGGCGATGTAGTTGTTGTCCGTTTCGTTGGGCCTAAGGGTGGTCCTGGTATGCCTGAGATGCTATCCCTTTCATCCATGATCGTTGGTAAAGGTCAAGGAGACAAGGTTGCCCTCTTGACGGATGGACGCTTCTCTGGTGGTACTTATGGTCTGGTTGTCGGACATATCGCTCCTGAAGCTCAGGATGGTGGACCGATTGCTTACCTCCGTACAGGTGATATCGTTACGGTTGACCAAGATACCAAAGAAATTTCCATGGCCGTATCAGAAGAAGAACTTGAAAAACGCAAGGCAGAAACAACATTGCCACCTCTTTACAGCCGTGGTGTTCTCGGTAAATATGCCCATATCGTATCATCTGCTTCACGCGGAGCCGTGACAGACTTCTGGAATATGGACAAGTCAGGTAAAAAGTAAACTCAAAAAGCAAGCCATTTTGGCTTGCTTTTTTTCATCTTCTTCAAAAATGATTTGCCTGCTTATACTCAATAAAAATCAAAGAGCAAACTAGAAAGCTAGGCGCAGGTTGCTCAAAGCACAGCTTTGAGGTTGGAGATAAAGCTGACGTGGTTTGAAGAGATTTTTGAAGAGTATTAACGAGGTGGCAGTCCAAGGGCAATACGGCCGTAGCGACTGATTCGTGTAATCTTCCAGGCAGGCGACCAGGTAACTTCAACCTTGACATCTTCGATACCCTCTATTTGTTTCAGACCTGCCACGATTTCGATAGGCAGGCTTTCAGCGCAATCACAGGCAGTATCGGTGAAGGTCATGACAATCTTACAGAGACCCGTTTCATCCAGATTGATTTCATAAATCAGTCCTAGATTGTAAACATCCAATTCCACATCTGTATCAAAAACCTTCTCTAGTTTTTCGATAATTTGGTCTTGTAAGGCCAAAGCGCGGTCATTGATTTTGATATCGTCTCTCATAACAGTCCCTCCACCTGATAAATATCCTCTATTTTCTCATAATTCTGACAATTTGGCAAGTTTTTGATGAATTTTCTGAAAAGACTCTCTTGAGATTTTCTGCTCTCACTGTTTTAATCCCTCTATTTGTGGTAAAATAAGACTATTAAGTTTAAAGAGGATTCCCTATGAAATTACAAAAACCAAAAGGAACGCAGGATATTTTACCTGCTGAGTCTGCCAAGTGGCAGTACGTTGAGGGCTTTGCCCGTGAAATTTTCAAGCGCTATAACTATGCAGAAGTGCGCACGCCTATTTTTGAGCATTACGAGGTCATCAGTCGCTCTGTCGGAGACACAACAGATATCGTAACCAAGGAAATGTATGATTTCTATGACAAGGGTGATCGTCATATCACCCTTCGTCCAGAAGGAACTGCGCCCGTTGTCCGTTCCTATGTGGAAAATAAACTCTTCGCACCAGAAGTGCAAAAGCCAAGCAAGTTCTACTATATGGGCCCTATGTTCCGTTATGAGCGTCCACAAGCAGGTCGTTTACGCCAGTTCCACCAGATTGGTGTCGAGTGTTTTGGCTCTAGCAATCCAGCTACCGATGTGGAAACTATCGCGATGGCAGCTTATTTCTTGAAAGAAATCGGCATCCAAGGTGTGAAATTGCACCTTAACACTCTGGGAAATCCTGAGAGCCGTGCGGCTTATCGTCAAGCCTTGATCGACTATTTAACACCGCTCAAGGAGACCTTGTCGAAGGATAGCCAACGTCGTTTGGAGGAAAATCCTCTCCGTGTCTTGGACTCTAAGGAAAAAGAAGACAAGGTAGCAGTAGAGAATGCGCCGTCTATCTTGGATTTCCTTGATGAGGAAAGCCAAGCTCATTTTGATGCCGTCCGTCAGATGTTGGAAAATCTGGGTGTAGACTATATCATCGATACCAATATGGTGCGCGGTCTGGACTATTACAACCACACGATTTTCGAGTTCATTACTGAGATTGAGGGCAATGACTTGACGGTCTGTGCGGGTGGTCGCTACGATGGTTTGGTTGCTTACTTTGGTGGTCCTGAAACTGCTGGATTTGGATTTGGCCTTGGTGTAGAGCGCCTGCTTCTCATTCTTGAAAAGCAAGGTGTGGCCCTCCCTATCGAAAACGCTCTAGATGTTTATATCGCAGTCTTGGGTGAAGGAGCAAATGTTAAGGCCTTGGAATTGGTACAAGCCCTTCGCCAACAAGGATTCAAAGCAGAGCGTGACTACCTCAACCGGAAGCTTAAAGCTCAGTTCAAGTCAGCCGATGTCTTTGCGGCTAAGACTCTCATCACGCTAGGGGAGAGCGAAGTCGAAAGCGGACAAGTGACGGTTAAGAACAACCAAACACGAGAAGAAGTTCAAGTGTCACTTGATGCTATCAATCAAAATTTCTCAGAAATCTTTGAAAAATTAGGCTTTTAATAGTAGAAAAACCGGTCAGGACCTTACTCCTGACCGTTTTCTTTTGCAAAATGACAAAAATCATAAACTTTTTGACAAATATACTTGTCAAAAAGAAAAAGATGTGTTACAATATAAGTAAGTTAAGAGTAAAGGAGAAAGGAATGCTTAAAAATCGTTTAAAAGAGCTTCGGGCTCGCGATGGTCTCAATCAGACCGAACTTGCCAAGCTAGCAGGAGTTTCCAGACAGACCATCAGTTTGTTAGAACGGGATGAGTACACCCCATCCATCGTTATTGCCCTGAAGATTGCTCAGATATTCCATGAGCCAGTCGAGTCAGTCTTTCGTATAGAGGAGGATGAGGAATGAATAAGTATAAAGTAATGTATTATGTAGTTGCCATAGCTCTATTAGTCAGCGTATTTCTACTGATTGGGATGGACCTAGGCTGGTTTAATCCATATCAAAGCGACCAATTTGTTTGGGCCTACTTTGCTCTCATCCCAGTAGTTGACTGGATTGAAAAGAAATTCAAAAATCTAGCAAGTGAAAAAGGAGAATGAATATGAAAGAGTTTTTAGCGGGTTTTCAAGTCGATACTGAGCACAAAGAACTTGCGGGTGTTTGTGCAGGTTTAGGAAATTATTTTAACATTCAAGCCAATATCGTTCGTTTGGTGACAGTCTTCTTGTTTCTCTCTTCTACGGAGATTGGTATTATAACAGTAACTCTCTATGCCTATCTAGCAGGTTGGCTTGGCAATGAACCCTTGGGGGATGGAGCAAAAAAAGCTAGAAACCAAGCTATTCTCTTACTTGCTGTTTGTTTGATTTTGGTGTCACTTGGAACAGAAGGCTTGACCGCTATCTTTGAGTCAGGTAAGGACTTTGGTCAGTGGTTGGTTGGATTAGTTTAGAAAGAGGATGAATATGAAAAAGAAACGTGGATTGTTATTTTTAATGGCTTTGATCTTGGGAGGCTTCTTGGGCATGTTTGCAGGGATGTTTAAGGCCTATACCGAAAACTATGGAACCATTTTAGATGTCAAAATCGTGATTCCATGGATATCATCTATTTGTTTACTGTTAGGTTTCATTAGTATGTTTTTGACTTTCGATTTCTTAAAGAAAAGCAGAAAATTTCACTCCTTGTATCAAGAGGAAATGGATGATGATCTGAATGAAACCTATTATGTACAAATGTATCGTAATCTCGAGTTTGGAACTATTGCTTTTAATAGTGCAGGCGTAGCGATTTTTTTGGCTCTTTTCATCTCAGGTAGTGAAGTAATTGTACTAAATATCAGCTCTATAACCTTATCTCTTTCTTTTTTGGCATTAGTGATGATTTTCAGTGCTCAAAAATATCTCTATAAGACCATTGCGATCGTTCGTCAGTTTGATTTGGAATTCTTCTCTACACCAAAAGATGTCTTGGGCTATATAAACTCTTACGATGAAGGGGAGCGCAAGGCTAATTTAGAACAGAGTTTTCGAATTTTATTCCAATTAAACCAGTATGTCTTGCCAACTCTCTATTTTCTAATCGTTCTCTTTTCCTTACTGACAGGAGAGATTCAGTTACTAGCCTTCTTGCTTGTAGGAGCGATCCATATTTATATCAATGTGATGCAATTACCTATGGTAAAACGTTATTTCAAATAGGAGTCTTTTATGAAATTACTTAAAAATCTTGGCTGGTTTCTTCTAGCTGTCCTATCCTTTTACTTTGGCTATGGTCTGATTCAGAGTATGGCTTTATCAGCGCTTGACCTAGGGGCTTCGATCTTTGGAGTCTTGCCACTCTATATCGCTCTGTCAGGGGCCTATGTTTATGGAGTTTACAGATGGTATCAGACAGAAAAGGTTAGCATCCAGACGACAGCTTTTAATCGTTATATCTGGTTGCCTACTCTGGTTTTGCTAGTGGCGATTACAGCTCAGTTCTTTTTGCCAGAAGATCCGTCAGTCAATCAACAAATCGTATCACAATTGACAGTTGCTCAGCCTGTATTTGGTTTCTTTATGGTGGTAGTCTTTGCTCCTCTGACGGAAGAACTCATTTTTAGAGGGATGCTGGCGCGCTATCTCTTTCCTAAGCAGAACAACAGCAAACAGACAGCTCTGTTTCTCCTCGTATCAAGTGTGCTTTTTGCCTTGATTCATTTTCCAGGGGCTTTGCAACAGTTTTTAGTTTATGCTAGTCTGGGATTGAGTTTGGGACTGGCTTATGTAAGCCGAAAAGGTCTTCTTTACAGCATTTCTCTCCACGCTTTGAATAATTTAATCGGCTTTTTGATGATACTCATGCTATAATAGAGTCAGGAGGTCACATGAAACGAGTAATTTTATTAGCAGTGATACAGGCGGTCGTTCTCTTCTTTATCATCGGGGCACTTGCCTATGCCTTTAAAGGCGACTTCTTTTACAACTATCTAGCGGTTGTCTTTGCGCCTATTGCAGGTGTCTTGCGTTTTGCGACAGCTTATGCGACGGAGATTGTTCTACCTAAAAAGGCAGCTGAGATTGCTGAAAAGCGTAAAAAAGGTTAAGAATCATAATCAGAGAATCCGATGACGTTTTCATCGGATTTTTTGTCTGTTCGTTTTGATTTCTAAAGACAATCAAACTTTTCTGCTGATTTTCATGAAGAGCCTGCGCTTTTATGGTAAAATAGTAACAGAATAAAAGAGGAGAGAAAACATGAAACGTAGTATGTATGCTGGTCGTGTTCGTGAGGAACATATCGGACAAGAGATTACTTTGAAAGGATGGGTTGGCCGTCGTCGTGACTTGGGTGGTTTAATCTTTATCGACCTTCGTGACCGTGAAGGAATCATGCAGTTGGTTATCAACCCTGAAAAAGTATCTGCAGAGGTCATGGCAACAGCTGAAAGTCTTCGCAGTGAGTTTGTCATCGAGGTGACTGGACAAGTCGTTGCGCGTGAGCAAGCTAATGATAAATTGCCGACTGGTGCAGTTGAGTTGAACGTGACAGCTTTGACGGTGCTTAATACAGCCAAAACAACACCTTTTGAGATTAAAGATGGGATTGAGGCCAATGACGATACACGTTTGCGTTACCGTTACCTTGACCTTCGTCGTCCAGAAATGCTAGAAAACCTTAAGCTTCGTGCCAAGGTGACCCACTCTATCCGTAATTACTTGGATGAGTTGGAGTTTATCGATGTGGAGACGCCATTCCTTTCGAAGTCAACGCCAGAAGGGGCGCGTGACTATTTGGTGCCATCTCGTGTCAATAAAGGGCATTTCTACGCTCTTCCTCAAAGTCCACAAATCACTAAGCAATTGTTGATGAATGCTGGTTTCGACCGCTATTACCAAATCGTCAAATGTTTCCGTGATGAGGACTTGCGTGGTGATCGTCAGCCTGAGTTCACCCAGGTCGACTTGGAAACATCCTTCCTTACGGAGCAAGAAATCCAAGATATTACAGAAGGATTGATTGCGCGCGTGATGAAAGAAACCAAAGGCATCGAAGTAACTCTTCCATTTCCTCGTATGAAGTATGATGATGCTATGGCCTTTTACGGTTCTGATAAGCCAGATACTCGTTTTGATATGTTGCTTCAGGACTTGACAGAAGTGGTTAGAGGTGTTGATTTCAAAGTCTTTTCAGAAGCACCTGCCGTTAAAGCTATTGTGGTCAAAGGAGCTGCGGATAACTACTCACGTAAAGACATCGACAAGATGACCGAAGTAGCCAAACAGTACGGTGCCAAAGGTCTTGCTTGGGTCAAGGTAGTTGAGGGAGAATTAAATGGACCAGTTGCCAAGTTCTTGACTGGGATGCAAGCAGAATTGACTGCAGCGCTTGGTCTTGAAGACAAGGATTTGGTTCTCTTTGTGGCGGATACGCTTGAAGTAGCAAATGCAACCCTTGGTGCCCTTCGTGGACGTATTGCCAAAGAGCTTGGCTTGATTGATAACGATAAATTCAACTTCCTTTGGGTGGTTGATTGGCCAATGTTTGAATGGTCTGAAGAAGAAGGTCGCTACATGAGCGCCCACCACCCATTTACCCTTCCACAGGAAGAAACAGCTCACGAATTAGAAGGTGATTTGGCTAAGGTTCGTGCCATTGCTTACGATATCGTCTTGAACGGTTATGAGCTTGGTGGTGGTAGTCTTCGTATCAACCAAAAAGACCTTCAAGAACGCATGTTTAAGGCTCTTGGTTTCTCATCTGAAGAAGCAAATGACCAGTTTGGCTTCCTTCTTGAAGCCATGGACTATGGTTTCCCACCACATGGTGGTTTGGCTATTGGACTTGACCGTTTTGTGATGCTCTTAGCAGGAGAAGAAAATATTCGTGAAGTCATTGCCTTTCCTAAGAACAATAAGGCAACAGACCCAATGACTCAAGCTCCATCAACAGTCGCTCTCAAACAACTAGAGGAACTCAGCTTACAAGTAGAAGAAGATGAAACAAGCAAAACGAATTAAGCGGTGGCGCTATTATCTGCGCCGCTTTGCTTATCAGATAAAAATCTTACGAGTTTTACAAAGTATCTCTCGGGAAAAATATGATGAGAAAGTATCGGCTTCTCTGGTTTATGGCTTTCTGTCAGCAGTAGCAGTCAATTTCTTTTTTCAACCAGGGCACGTTTACTCCAGTGGCGCGACGGGTCTGGCACAGATTATCTCTGCCTTGAGTAATCACTGGTTTGGTTTTTACATTCCGATATCGCTAACCTTTTATGCTATCAATTTTCCGTTGATGATTTTGGCTTGGTATCAGATTGGGCATAAGTTTACAATCTTTACCTTCATCACAGTATCCATGAGTTCTCTCTTTATCCAGCTTGTACCAGTTGTGACCTTGACAGAGGATCCCATTATCAACGCCCTTTTTGGGGGTGTTGTCATGGGCTTGGGGATTGGTTTTGCGCTCCGTAACAATATTTCTAGCGGAGGTACAGATATCGTCAGTCTGACCATTCGAAAGAAAACAGGGAGAAATGTCGGTAGTATTTCTTTCTTAGTGAATGGGACGATTATGCTGATAGCAGGATTGACCTTTGGTTGGAAATACGCCCTCTACTCCATGATTACCATCTTTGTATCGAGCCGTGTGACGGATGCGGTCTTTACCAAGCAAAAACGTATGCAGGCCATGATTGTGACCAATAATCCTGACAAGGTAATCGCAAAAATCCATAAAAAATTGCACCGCGGAGCAACCATGATCCACGATGCAGAAGGGACCTATAATCATGAGAGAAAAGCAGTCTTGATTACGGTTATCACACGAGCAGAGTTTAATGATTTTAAACACATCATGAAACAGGTCGATCCGACAGCCTTTGTCTCTGTATCCGAAAATGTCCACATCCTCGGACGATTCGTAGAAACAGACAATTAATAATACTCAAAAGACCAGCCTTGGGGCTGGTCTTTATTTTTCGATAATTTTGTGTCCAATCAACTGGCGGTAACAAATCTGTTTATTGTTTTTAGCATCGTTGATGATCTGGAGAATGGTTTCAAAGGAAACGCGCCCAAGTTCTAGACTATTGATATCCACATAAGCTACGAGGTCAAGTCGAGGATTGACTGAGTCGAAGCTGAGGACAGGAACATCCAGTTTGTGCTTAGCGATATAGTCACAGGCTCCTTCGGCTAGGAGACTGTCGGTTGTGATGATAGCATCAATCTGCGGATCGTGATTGAATAGGAGTTCACTGAACTGATACCCTTTTTCTTCTAGAAATTCGGTTGCAAAGTAGATTAAGTTGGTATCAATCGGAAGTTGGTGTTGTTTGAGTGCGGACTCATAGCCAGTTAGACGATCTTGCGTTACGAAGAGTCGCTTTGTCCCCCCGATGAAGGCAATTCGTTTGCATCCTTTTTTGATGAAATACTCTGTCGCATCAAAGCCCGCCTGTACATTGTCATTATCAACAAGAGGGATAAAGGGTGAAGTAGATTTTCCGAGAATGAGGAAAGGGAACTGCTCATCGGCTACTAGCTTGACCAGAGGATCTTCTTCTTCAGCATAGAGGAAAATCAAACCATCTACACGCTTACCATAGACCATCTGAGAAATAGCTTTGAGCCGCTCTTTTGCATCTTTCCCCGTTGCAATCTGGATAGCGTAGTGGTTTTCAGACGCGACTTGGGCAATCCCTCGTAGGACAGATGGGAAGAAAGGATTTTGGTAAAAGGCATCCGAGTCATCAGGAAGCACCAGACCGATAACCTGAGTATAGCTACTTACCAAGCTACGAGCATTGAGGTTGGGATGGTAGTTGAGCTCCTTCATCGCCTTGCGAACTCGTTTTTTGGTTTCATCACTAATCGTTGATTTATTTTGGATGACGCGGGTAACAGTTGAAGGTGAGACACCTGCTGCTTTAGCCACATCTTTAATCGTCACGGGCATAAAAATCTCCTATTTATGATAATCTGGATCACGGAAATGTGTCTTGTAAAAAATAGTGACCAGATAAAGAACAAAAAGAATGTTTTGTACAGTGATAAGCGTTGTCATATTTTGGCCAAAAAGTCCCAAAATAAGCGTAATCAGAGTGGGTAATCCTAAACAGTTTAAGATAAAGTGGTAGCACTCTTTAAAGGTCCTAAATGAAAAGAGGCGTGATTTTTTGGTGATATAAAGGAGGAGACTAGCTCCAAGAGAGACAATGAAGAAATTCAATCCAAAGAGGAAGCTTGCACCAAGAACGAGAAAGAGACTGATATAGACCCGATTTTGTTGGTACCAATCTTTAGAAATGGCTTGGGTTAGATCTTCCTTACTCTGGAAACTCTCCGTTTGAATCGCGTGGTAGCGAATGCGAGTTAGTTCCTTACTTTCCTTACTGATGACGAGTTCTTCCGTATCAAAATGAAGTTGCAAGTCCTTTGGCAATTCTTTGTTTTGGCTTGGGCCAATTAAAAGAGAAGGCTGCTGATTTTTAGTTCCAGCATAGCTCAGTTTTCCATCTATTATCTGCGCATTCTCCGACAAATCCATGATCGCTTCATCTGTCAGGGGTGTGTAGACATTATCGATAAACGTATCCAGTGGATACGTTTCCTGTGAGCTGTTTTGAATGGCAATTGGAACCATAGACAAGCTGATGAGGAAAATGCTAGTAAAGAGGAGTTGAAACCAGTTGAGTCCAAAACGTTTTGACAGGGGCTTACGAAATCCCCAAATACTTGAAAAATATGAAAATGGATATGGAAGCATAGGCATCTTTCTAAAAGTGTTTTCTATATGAGTATTATTATATAGAGAAATGTGCTTTATTTCAAGTCTAGGAGACAAATTGCTTGCTTCAAGAATAGTTTTATAGTCACAAGCTCTAATACTCAATGAAAATCAAAGAGCAAACTAGGAAGCTAGCCGCAGGTTGCTCAAAGCACTGCTTTGAGGTTGTAGATAAGACTGACGAAGTCAGTTACATATATCTACGGCAAGGCGAAGCTGACGTGGTTTGAATTTGATTTTCGAAGAGTATAAAATGAAAAAGGGTGGCGGGGATAAATTATCCCTTGTCGCCACCACTTGTAAGTCCTGAAACAAAGTTCTTTTGTAGGAAGAAGAAGAGAATACAGATTGGAAGGGCGATGAGGATAGCACCTGCTGAGAAGTAGGCAATCTTCAAGTTTTTCACATTGCTGACAAAGGTCTGTAGACCAACGGCAACTGTAAAGTATTCTTTCTCACGAAGCAAGAAACTAGAGAGGATATAGTCTCCGAAAGGTCCCATGAAGGCCCAGAGCGCTTGTACTGCAACCATTGGGCGAACGAGTGGGAGAACAATTTGCCAGAAGCGACGGAAGTGTCCTGCACCATCTAGTTTTGCTGATTCATCAAGAGACATCGGTACTGTGTCGAAGTAGCCTTTCATCAACCAAGCATTCATCGGGATACCACCACCGACATATAGGAAGATGAGGAACCAGCTTTGGTTAAGGGCATTCAACATAAGGGCCATAACGAAGAAGGCTGTCAAAGCGGCCATAGTTGGCACCATTTGGATAATCAAGAAGAAGACCAAACTTTGTTTACGAGCCAAGAAGTTGTAACGGCTGTAGGCATAACCAGCAAGTACGATGATACTTGTTTGAACAGCCATTGTAATCAAGGCGATAATCAAAGTGTTGAGGTACCAAGTGCCGTACAAGGTTTCAGTGAAGAGCCCTTGGAAGTTGGCAAAGCTAAAGTCGACGTTAGCATCTAGTTTAAAAGCTACGACGTTACCAGTCTTGAAGGCTGACATAATAGTAATCAAAAGTGGATAGATAATCACGATTGAAAGACCAATCAAGTAGAGGTAAGTGAGGGTTTGAGTCAGTCTACGTTTGAGTTTGATTGAGTTATTCATCTTAGACGTCCTCCATATCAAATGCGTGTAGTTTCTTGAATGCGATCATAGAGATAGAGATGACAATGATAGAGATGATCAAGGTAACAGCTGCCGCCATAGAGTATTGAGGAGATGTACCTGTTGTCAAGCGATAAATCCATGAGATCAAGATATCAGTTGAACCGGCTCCACCACCAACGCTACCAGGACCTCCGCCGTTGAAGAGGTACATGATAGAGAAGTTGTTAAAGTTGAAGGTGTATTGGCTGATCAATGTTGGTGCTGCAACAGCCAAAATCATAGGGAAAGTGATGTTGCGGAATTTTTGCCAAGCATTGGCACCATCGATATAAGCCGCTTCGTAGAGGTCGTTAGGAATTGACTGCAAGATACCCAAAGTCAAAACGTAGATGTATGGGAATCCTAGCCAACCTTGCATCATAATCAAGGCAATCTTCGTCCAAGTTGGGTCTGTTTTCCAAGGGATAAGAGCACCGTCAAGGAAAGGAAGAACCTTAGCCAAGATAGGCAATACTTGAGTGTTGATCGCTCCGACACTATCGTTAAACATGTTTGAGAATGTCAAGATAGTGATGAAGGCTGGAACAGCCCAAGGAAGAAGGAAAATAACACCAAAGATACGTTTTCCTTTGATAAATGGTTGGTTAGCAATGATAGCAGTGAAGATACCAATCACAATCTGCAAAGTAGAAGCAGACAAGGCCCAGATGATGGTCCAAGAAAGAACCGCACCGAAGGCTGAACGGAAGGTACTTAAGCTCCAGATGTTTGTAAAGTTAGTCAAACCAACCCAGTCCAACAATTTGTTTGGTGGCAAGTGTTGGAAGTCATAGTTGGTAAAGGCAATCATCAAGGTTACGATAACTGGGAAGATAATCGCAAATGTCATAGCGACGTAAGATGGGATGATCAAGAGGTAAGGGAAACCATTCTCATAAATACCTTTGATCATATCTTTAAAAGTACGTGGGACAGGAATTCCATTGTTAATACGTTTTGCGATTGTATGTGCATCTTTAATATTTGAGAAATAAAAGAGCACATAAACGACTACAAAGATTAAATGGAAGGCACCACGAATCAGCATAAAGAGGGAATTATCACGACCTGGCTTGTCACCAAGAGTGATCAAATTGTGCAATTCAGGGGCTGCAAGTGCTAGGAAATAAAGAACAAATACGATAGTTACACCAAGGAAGATAAAACCTTTGGCCTTTTGTTTATTGTAAATCTGTCCTAACCCAGGAATCACTGAAAGCAAGGCTGCTTTGCTAGGTTGTTGGTTTTCCATGAATACTCCTTTCATAGGATACGAGATTGAAGTTTGTCTCCAATCACTAGATAGGCAACTGCAATCATTCGTAAATTTATAAAATCAAAGGGGGATTTGTATTCTCCCCCCTTGTAACGAATTCAATTATTCACCAAATTTTTGTTTGATTGTTTCTTTGATCAATGTTACAGCATCGTTAGCAGCTGTCTTAGCATCTTTTTTACCACTTACAGCGTCAAAGAGCATTGTTTTAGCTGGATCCCAAACAGCTGACATTTGAGAAATGTTTGGCATTGGTTGAGCGTTCTTGAACTGTTTGATAACAGCTGTTGTCAACTCATCGTTTTTACCTTCAGCGTATGAACGAGCTTCAGTGTTAGCTGGGATTTCGTTAGTTGCATCGTAGAATGCTTTTTGTTGTTCAGTTGAAACAAGGAAGTCTACAAATTTTTGTGCAGCTTCAAGGTTCTTAGTGCTTGATGGGATGATCCAAGCTTTACCACCACCGAATGGTGTGTATTCTTTACCATTTGGAAGAGTTGGAATAGTAGCAACACCGTAGTTTACTTTAGCATCTTTGAATGCTTGAGCTTTCCAAGGTCCATCGATGATAGCAGCTGTTTTACCTTCTTGGAATTGAGTTTGGATCAAGTTTGCAGCACCTTCAGTATCTTGCATACCTTTAGGCCATTTTTCATACCAAGATTTAGCGTAGTTGACACCAGTGATAGAACCGTCGTTTGCAAGACCGATGTCTTTAGCGTCTTTACCGTTTTGTCCGAATACGTAACCACCGTTACCAGCAAGGAGTCCGTATGCGTAGTAGAAGTTTGTCCAGTCAGCTAGGAATGCAGTAGTTTTGCCATCTTCACCAGCGAAAGCGTATTTGCTGTCTTTAGCAAGTTCTTCTAATTCAGCAAAAGTTTTTGGAGCTTCTTTAAGCAAGTCTTTGTTGTAGTACATAACAAGTGACTCGATAACGGCAGGAGCACCGTAAACTTTACCGTCAGCAGCTGTTACAAGAGATTTAGTTTTATCATCTGTTTTAGCGCCGTCGCTCAAAGTAACTTCTGAAAGTTGTCCGTCAGTACCAAGGCTACCTACACGGTCGTATGGAGCCATCATAACGTCAGCAGCTTGACCTGATTGGTTGTCAAGTGAAAGTTTGTCAAGTCCACCAAGTTGGTCACCTGATTTGATGTTAACTTTTGTACCTGATTCTTTTTCATAAGCTGCAGCAACTTTTTCAGCGTAGGCTTTGTATTGGTCTTCAACGTAGAAAGTGATTTCTTTTGCTTCAGATGAGCTAGTATCAGCTGCTTTATCAGCAGTTTTGCTTCCGCAAGCTACCAAAAGTAAGCTAGCAAGAGTAGCAGTTCCGAGCACAGCAGCGCTCTTCATGAATTTAGATGACATAGTGTATTCCTCCTAAAGAATAACAAAAATAATTTAATGAGAAAACGCAAACGTTTTCTTTTACGAACTTAGTATAGCACAAACAGAAAACGGTTGCAAGCGTTTTTAGGAAATTTTTTAAAAAAATTTTAAGGTTTCAAACATTTGTTAAAGCCCATATATAGGAAAGAACTTAAAATGTTTGTTTTTTTTGAATTGAAAATATATTAGGAAAACGATTGCGTAAATTCGGCTCGGTTTTTCAGAAAATAGAGCAGATATTGGGAATGAATTATCTTAAATCAGAAAATCTTTAAAATTTTTTCGCTTATTTCATAAAATATCAGTGGCAACAAGTTTTGTTTGATTAAAATAATTCAAAAAAATTTTTTAAAAACGCTTGCATTTGTTTTTGAAATGCGTTATACTTAAATTAACGCAAACGTTTGCGCCTTAATTGCGCAACGTTTTATAACAAACACATGAGGTGCTATTATGAAAAAACGTCAAAGTGGTGTGTTGATGCACATCTCTTCTCTGCCAGGAGCATACGGGATTGGATCATTTGGCCAAACTGCCTATGATTTCGTTGATTTCTTGGTTCGTACGAAGCAACGTTACTGGCAAATCCTCCCTCTCGGGACAACAAGCTATGGAGATTCTCCATACCAATCATTCTCGGCCTTTGCTGGAAATACGCATTTTATCGACCTTGATATCTTGGTAGAGCAAGGCTTGCTCGAAGCCAGTGATCTTAAAGGTGTTGACTTTGGTAGCGATGCATCTGAAGTTGATTATGCGAAGATTTACTACGCACGTCGTCCGCTTTTAGAAAAAGCAGTTAAACGCTTCTTGGAAGTGGGAGATGTCAAAGATTTTGAGAAGTTTGCTAAAGACAACCAATCATGGCTTGAACTCTTTGCTGAGTATATGGCGATCAAAGAGCATTTTGACAATCTTGCTTGGACAGAATGGCCAGATGCAGATGCTCGTGCCCGTAAAGCTTCAGCGCTTGAAAGCTACCGTGAGAAATTGGCAGACAAGTTGGTTTACCACCGTGTGACTCAATACTTCTTCTTCCAACAATGGTTGAAATTGAAAGCTTACGCTAACGATAACCACATCGAAATCGTTGGGGACATGCCTATCTACGTAGCGGAAGATTCAAGCGACATGTGGGCAAATCCACACCTCTTCAAGACAGATGCCAATGGTAAAGCAACTTGCATTGCAGGATGCCCACCAGATGAGTTTTCTGCAACTGGTCAGCTTTGGGGCAACCCAATCTATGACTGGGAAGCAATGGACAAAGACGGTTACAAATGGTGGATTGAACGTTTGCGTGAAAGCTTCAAAATCTACGATATCGTTCGTATCGACCACTTCCGCGGTTTCGAATCTTACTGGGAAATTCCTGCTGGTTCCGATACAGCAGCACCTGGTAAATGGGTGAAAGGTCCAGGGTACAAACTCTTCGCAGCCGTTAAGGAAGAGCTTGGTGAGCTAAACATCATCGCAGAAGACCTTGGTTTCATGACAGATGGAGTGATCGAGTTGCGTGAACGCACTGGCTTCCCAGGAATGAAGATTCTTCAATTCGCCTTCAACCCAGAAGATGAAAGTATCGATAGCCCGCACTTGGCACCTGCCAACTCTGTTATGTACACAGGAACACACGACAACAATACGGTCCTTGGTTGGTACCGTAATGAAATCGATGATGCGACACGTGAGTACATGGCTCGCTACACTAACCGTAAAGAATACGAAACAGTGCCACACGCTATGCTTCGTACAGTATTTTCATCCGTTAGCTTCATGGCTATTGCAACCATGCAAGACTTGCTAGAACTAGATGAGTCAGCTCGTATGAACTTCCCGTCTACTCTTGGCGGAAACTGGTCATGGCGTATGACAGCAGACCAACTCACACCAGCGGTTGAAGAAACTTTGCTTGACTTGACTACAATTTATCGCCGAATCAATGAAAATTTGGTAGAATTAAAGAAATAAGACAATATCAGGAGACACATAAACATGTTACCATTAAACGAATTTGTACAAAAGCGTTACAATAAAACCATTGCAGAATGTAGCAATGAAGAGCTTTACCTTGCTCTTCTTAACTACAGCAAGCTTGCTAGCAGCCAAAAACCAGTCAACACTGGTAAGAAAAAAGTTTACTACATCTCAGCTGAGTTCTTGATCGGTAAACTCTTGTCAAACAACTTGATTAACCTTGGTCTTTACGACGATGTGAAAAAAGAACTTGCTGCTGCAGGTAAAGAGTTGATCGAAATCGAAGAAGTAGAATTGGAACCATCACTTGGTAACGGTGGTTTGGGACGTTTGGCAGCCTGCTTTATCGACTCAATCGCTACACTTGGTTTGAATGGTGACGGTGTTGGATTGAACTACCACTTCGGTCTTTTCCAACAAGTTCTTAAAAACAACCAACAAGAAACAATTCCTAACGCTTGGTTGACAGAGCAAAACTGGTTGGTACGCTCAAGCCGTAGCTACCAAGTGCCATTTGCACACTTCACATTGACATCTACCCTTTATGATATTGATGTACCTGGTTACAAGACAGCTACTAAAAACCGCTTGCGTTTGTTTGACTTGGATTCAGTTGATTCTTCTATCATCGAAGATGGTATCAACTTTGACAAGACAGATATCGCTCGCAACTTGACTCTCTTCCTTTACCCAGACGATAGCGACAAGCAAGGTGAATTGCTCCGTATCTTCCAACAATACTTCATGGTTTCAAACGGTGCGCAATTGATCATCGACGAAGCAATCGAAAAAGGAAGCAACTTGCATGACCTTGCAGACTACGCTGTTGTACAAATCAACGATACTCACCCATCAATGGTGATTCCTGAATTGATCCGTCTCTTGACTGCGCGAGGTATCGAGCTTGATGAAGCAATCTCAATCGTACGTAGCATGACTGCCTACACTAACCACACAATCCTTGCTGAAGCCCTTGAAAAATGGCCTCTTGAATTCTTGGAAGAAGTGGTTCCTCACTTGGTACCAATCATCGAAGAATTGGACCGTCGTGTGAAGGCAGAATACAAAGACCCAGCTGTTCAAATCATCGATGAGAGCGAACGTGTTCACATGGCTCACATGGATATCCACTACGGATACAGCGTAAACGGGGTTGCAGCTCTTCACACTGAAATCTTGAAGAACTCAGAGTTGAAAGCTTTCTACGACATCTACCCAGAAAAATTCAACAACAAAACAAACGGTATCACATTCCGTCGTTGGCTCATGCATGCTAACCCAAGCTTGTCTCACTACTTGGATGAGATTCTTGGACATGGTTGGCACCATGAAGCAGATGAACTTGAAAAACTCTTGTCATACGAAGACAAGGCTGCTGTCAAAGAAAAATTGGAAAGCATCAAAGCTCACAACAAACGTAAATTGGCTCGTCACTTGAAAGAGCACCAAGGTGTGGAAATCAATACAAACTCTATCTTTGATATCCAAATCAAACGTCTTCACGAGTACAAACGCCAACAAATGAACGCTTTGTATGTCATCCACAAATACCTTGATATCAAGGCTGGTAACATCCCTGCTCGTCCAATTACAGTCTTCTTTGGTGGTAAAGCAGCTCCTGCCTACACAATCGCTCAAGACATCATTCACTTGATCCTTTGCTTGTCAGAAGTGATTGCTAACGATCCAGCAGTAGCTCCACACTTGCAAGTTGTAATGGTTGAAAACTACAACGTTACTGCAGCAAGCTTCCTTATCCCAGCATGTGACATCTCAGAACAAATCTCACTTGCTTCTAAAGAAGCTTCAGGTACTGGTAACATGAAATTCATGTTGAACGGAGCTTTGACTCTTGGTACTATGGACGGAGCTAACGTGGAAATCGCTGAATTGGTTGGCGACGAAAACATCTACATCTTCGGTGAAGATTCAGAAACTGTTATCGACCTTTACGCAAAAGCAGCATACAAATCAAGCGAATTCTATGCTCGTGAAGCCATCAAACCATTGGTTGACTTCATCGTGAGCGACGCTGTTCTTGCAGTAGGTAAGAAAGAACGCTTGGAACGTCTTTACAACGAATTGATCAACAAAGACTGGTTCATGACTCTCCTTGACTTGGAAGACTACATCAAAGTCAAAGAGCAAATGCTTGCTGACTACGAAGACCGTGACGCATGGTTGGATAAAGTCATCGTTAACATTGCCAAAGCAGGATTCTTCTCATCTGACCGTACAATCGCTCAGTACAACGAAGATATCTGGCACTTGAACTAAGATACAAAATTTATACTAATCACTTTGTAAAAAAAGCGAATTTCAATTGAAATTCGCTTTTTTGAATGATGTGGATTTTAGCCAATCAGGTCTAAAAAGAGATAAATCATAGATACGTTGAAGTTTTAGAAATACTGCTTTTTACTGTATTTCAGTCTCATGATTCTTCGTAGTTGATGGCCTCGTATTTCTTGTATCCGCTTATAATTTGTATTATAATAGCATTGTGGTGAAGAAAGAAGGTGTTTTTATGTGGAAAAAATATTTTTCAAAATATAAATGGACTGATTTATTTTGGATACTATTTGTGGTTTTGTCATCACTCTCGATGGGGAATCGTACTCTTTTTCCACTTACCCATCAAGAAATCTCTTATCATGGGTGCTATTTGGGGATTACACTTGCCTCATTTCACTTATTATTCATTGATAAATTTGTCATTTCGAATCGAAAATAAATGGAGAGGTTAAAATTTTTTCCACTTTTCGGATAGACAGTTGAAAAATCGCGATTTAAACCCACACCTCAAGAAGAGGTGCGGGTTTTTGTCTTATCTGAAAGATTTGTTTACCGTACTTTCCCAACTAGAATCTCTGCTTCAATGGTAATCTCTGTCAGTTGGCTCCAGTCAATCTTGGTATGGTCAACGTGAAAGAGTAAGGGCGTCATGGCAAGCAGGGCTTGGCGTTGCTCAGCCGAGATAGGTTTTGTTAAGGAAGCAATCTGACTAGATTGGATGCTGAAATGTTCCTGGAAATGTTCTTTGATATCTTGGTTGGAATAATCCTTCTTTGTCAGCTGGTCCTGCACCATTTGACGGATTTCTTTGAGGTGATTTTCAGTTGGGATGACCTTGATCAAAATACCGTCTTTGGATAAAACGCGACGGAATTCCCCATAGTTGGCAGGCGAGAAGATATCAAGCAGGATATCCATGCTGGCGTCTTTTATAGGAAGACGAGCCAGGTCGCCGACAAACCAGTTGACCGCCCAGTTTGGTTCGCTCTTGGCAGCGATTTGAACGGAATCTTTTGAAATATCAAAGGCGTAAAAGGTTTTGTCAGAGTGACTTTCTTGGAGTTTACGAGAGTAGAAACCTTCGCCACAACCGATATCCAAGACTGTTTTTGCGGATGGATTAGTTGTTAGTAAGTCCGAGATACCTTCTAAAATAGCCTGATAAAAACCAGCTTCAAGAATTTGCTGGCGGTTTTGGAAGTTTTCCTTGTCGTAGTTGGCAGATTGCTTGATTTGCGGAGCCAAGTTGACATAGCCGAATTTTGCCAGATCAAAAGAATGGCGGTTGCTACACTTGAGGCTAGACTCTACCAAGGCCAGATTTTCTTGGCAGATAGGGCAGGAAAAGGCAGTCGCAGAAGCAAAACGCTGAAGTTTGGGTTTGAGGTTTGTATTCATAGTTTAAGTGTATCAAAAGAGGCAAATGAAAGCAACTTTAGAAATAAGTAGATGGGAGATTCAGTAGAAATAAAACTAATTCTCCAATTTATAGAATAAAATTGCTTTTATATCTAAATTTCTATATAATAATGATAAGGAGGAAATAAGTATGTTAAAAGAAGTATTAACCGTTGCAAAAGTTGCGAAAAAATCATCACTCTTTTTGGGTGGTGTCGCATTTGGTACCCTTGGTTTGAAAATCTTGGCAAGTAAGGAAGCTAAAAAAGGTTATTCTAAAGCTTTGGCTAAGGCTTACAAGTTGAAAGACGGGCTAGATGCATCTGTTTCTGTTGTGAAACAACATGGAGACGATGTCTTGCAAGATGCCAAATATTTGTACGAGCAAGAGAAAAAAGAAGAGCAATTAGATAGCCTTATAGGAGAATAATATGTCTTTTAAAGTGCTACATAGAGGATACCAACATATCCGACTATCATCTTCTTTTTCACTCACCTTGGATATTCAAGACTATCTTCGTTCCTTGGCGAGAGATGAAAAGGGGATTGAGTCTATCCAGTTTTACATGGATCAACAGCACTTTACTCTACGCATAAAAGAAGGCTTTTCTGTATTAGATAATGCAGAAGCCTTTTTAAAAAGAATTGATAAAGGGAAAGTTTCTGAGTTGATGACTCTTCCCATTCGTAGAGAAGAGAGTGCTTATTCTATTGTTTCAGGTGCAGCGATTAAGCGTGTACTTTTTCGTAGTTTTGTGCCGTATCCTATTCGCTATATATGGACTTGTTATCAGGCTTTGGGTTATATTAGAGAAGCCTATCAAACACTAGCGCGTAAGGAACTAACGATGGAAGTCTTGGACTGTTCGGCGATTTTATTGTCCTTGTTTATGAACCAATCCAAGACAGCTAGCAATATCATGTTTATGCTTGATTTGGGGAATCATTTAGATCAGTGGTCTTTGAAAAAAACTGCAACAGATTTAGAACAAAGCCTTCTTGCAAAAGAGAGCGACGTATTCTTAGTACAGGGCGATACGGTTGTTAGTATCAAGAGTTCCGATGTTCAAATAGGAGATGTCTTGGTCCTATCTCAAGGAAATGAAATTCTGTTTGATGGACAAGTAGTTTCAGGTTTAGGTATGGTCAACGAAAGTTCCTTGACGGGAGAGAGTTTTCCAGTTGAAAAAAGAGAGTCTGATTTGGTTTGTGCAAATACAGTATTAGAAACTGGAGAGTTACGCATTCGTGTAACCGATAATCAGATGAACAGCCGGATTTTACAACTGATTGAGTTAATGAAGAAATCTGAAGAAAACAAGAAAACGAAACAACGCTATTTCATCAAGATGGCGGATAAGGTCGTCAAATATAATTTCTTGGGGGCTGGGCTAACTTACCTATTAACAGGTTCTTTTTCTAAGGCTATTTCTTTCCTATTAGTCGATTTCTCCTGCGCTTTGAAAATCTCTACTCCTGTAGCTTATTTGACAGCTATCAAGGAGGGGTTGAACCGTGAAATGGTGATTAAGGATGGGGATGTTCTGGAGAAATATCTGGAAGTTGATACTTTCTTGTTTGATAAGACGGGAACAATCACAACTAGTTATCCTATAGTTGAAAAGGTGTTACCTTTTGGGGACTATAGTGAGGAAGATATTCTCAGAATCAGTGCCTGTCTTGAGGAACACATTTATCATCCTATTGCTAATGCCATCGTCAAGCAAGCTGAGATAGAGGGAATTGAACATGAGGAAATGCATGGGAAACTCCAATATATTGCAAGCAAGGGGATCAAATCTCATATAGATGGCCAACCAGTTCTTATTGGGAATTATGTCTTGATGCAGGATGAGCAGATTCATATCAGTTCAGAACAAAATGCTTTAATTGAAGAGTACAAGAGTCACTACAATCTCTTATTCTTGGCTTATCAGAATGAATTGATTGGAATGTTCTGCATTCATACTCCTTTGAGAAAAGAAGCAAAAGCAGCCTTGGAGAAACTTAAGGCACAAGGGAAAAAATTGATTCTGGCAACAGGGGACACCTTGGTTAGGACAGAGGAATTAGTCAAAGATTTGCCCTTTGATCAGGTCTATACAGACTTGAAACCTGATGGGAAATTTGAGTTAGTAGAGGAACTGCAGAAAGCAGGTCACACGATTTTGATGGTTGGAGATGGATTGAATGACTCAGCGGCTCTAACCCTATCAGATATCGGTGTGGTGATGAATGAGAGTGCAGATATTTCTAAGCAGATGAGCGATATCTTATTGTTAGATAATCGTTTGGATTTCTTCCAAGAGTTGGATTGGCTATCATCATCTTTGCAAACACTCATCAAGAAGAATATTCAAGATACCGTTGTCGTAAATAGTAGTTTGATTGGCTTTGGCTTGTTTAATTGGCTCAGTCCTTCAAACCTCTCTATCCTACATAATCTAACAACCTTACGCATAGTCCTGCGTAGCCTGTCTATTAAGGGATAGGTGGGGACTATTCACAGCAAAAAGGAGTTACCTTTCTCGAGGGTAACTCCTTTGTTTATAGGTAAATGTTTAACAATTTAGTAAGTCAACACAAAGTATTTCTTCTTCCCGCGGCGGATAACAGTGAGTTCGTTTTCTAACTTATCTGCGTCACTCAAGACATAGTCAAGGTCTTGGATACGGTCGCCGTTGACGTAGATAGCTCCGTTTTGGACGTCTTCACGGGCTTGGCGTTTTGAATTCACCACACCAGATGACACGAGGAGTTCCACGATATTGTGGTTTTCGTCTGCTTTTACTTGGTAGTTTGGCACTCCACGAAGTCCTTGTTTGAGTTCTTTGACAGAAAGGTTTTTGATGTTTCCGGCAAAGAGTTGCTCAGTGATGTTAAGGGCTTCTTTGTAAGCTTCTTCTCCGTGAACAAGAGTCACGACTTCACGAGCGAGGACTTTTTGTGCCAAGCGTTCGTGTGGAGCCGCTTCAAACTCTTTGCGGATGTCTTCAATCTCGTCCAGTGACAAGAAGGTAAAGATTTTTAAGAAACGAACAGCGTCGGCATCCATGACATTCATCCAGAATTGGTACATTTCGTATGGAGAAGTCTTTTCAGGGTTAAGCCAAACTGCGTTTCCTTCTGATTTACCAAATTTCTTACCAGTTGCGTCTGTGATGAGTGGAACAGTGATCACGTGACCAGTCTTGTCAGCCTTACGACGAAGCAATTCGGTACCAGCTGTCATATTTCCCCACTGGTCAGAACCACCGATTTGTAGGGTTACGTTGTGCTCTTGGTTAAGGACAAAGAAGTCGTAACCTTGCATGATTTGGTAAGCAAACTCAGTGTAAGAAATCCCTGTCTCGATCCGTTTCTTCACAGACTCCTTACTCATCATGTAGTTGACAGTGAAGTATTTTCCGACGTCACGGAGGAAGTCAATGAAGCTGATGCTGCCAAACCAGTCGTAGTTGTTGACCATGACAGCTTTATTTTCCCCATTTTCAAAGTCAAGAAAACGAGAAAGTTGTCCTTGGATAGACTTGACCCAGCCCTCTACTGTGTCTTTTGTTTGGAGACTACGCTCAGCATCTTTGAAGGACGGATCTCCGATGAGACCTGTAGCACCGCCAACGAGCGCATAAGGTTTGTGACCTGCTAGTTGCAAACGACGACTTGTCAAGATTGCGACAAGGTGACCTAGGTGAAGGCTGTCAGCAGTTGGATCGTAGCCAGTATAATAAGAGACTTGACCTTCTTCTAGGGCTTTACGCAAAGCTTCTTCATCAGTCGTTTGAAAAATCAAACCACGCTCTTTTAGCTCATCAAAAATGTGCATGTGTCTTTTCTCCTTTATAAAATATTGTTTCTACCTATTGTATCACAAACTTGATTAATAGCCTAGTGGAATAGGGAAGAAAGTGGCTATTTTATTGAAAGTTTCCCTTTTATGGTATAATAGAGAAAGCGAGGACATTCATGAAAGAAAGAATTAATGAATTAAAAACAAAAATGCTGCATTTTTTCCAGCAGCTAATGCAACGAATTGTAAAATGGAAGAAAAGACTAGCAGAAAAACTGGCTAATAAGAAAACCGGTAAAAAGGGGGCCTCTTCTGACAAAGTTAGAAAGGCTGGGTCTATTTTTGCTAAAGTTTTGAGTGGGTTTAAAATAGTTTTTAACACTCTCTTTATCCTAGGCTTTATCGGTGGACTGTTTGGCGCTGGTGTAGCTATGGGTTATGGAGTCGCTCTATTTGACAAGGCCCAGGTCCCTCAAGCAGAAGAGTTGGTCAAGCAAGTGAAGGATATTGCCTCCATCTCAGAAATCACTTATTCTGACGGCAGTACCATTGCCTCGATCGAGGGCGATTTATTGCGCACTTCAGTCGCTTCAGATGCTATCTCAGACAACCTTAAGAAAGCCATTGTTGCGACAGAGGACGAGCATTTCAATGAGCACAAGGGAGTTGTGCCTAAGGCCGTTATTCGTGCGACCTTGGGAACCTTTGTCGGTCTAGGCTCGTCTAGTGGTGGTTCGACCTTGACCCAGCAGGTCATCAAGCAGCAAGTGGTGGGGGATGCTCCAACTCTAGCTCGTAAGGCTAAAGAGATTATTGATGCTCTAGCTTTAGAACGGGCTATGGGTAAGGATGAGATTTTGACAACCTACCTTAACATAGCTCCTTTTGGTCGCAATCATAAAGGTCAAAATATTGCAGGTGCCCAGCAGGCTGCAGAAGGAATCTTTGGGGTCAATGCTTCGGATTTAACGATCCCTCAAGCTGCCTTTATCGCAGGGTTGCCACAGAGTCCAATCAGTTATTCTCCTTATGAATCTGATGGTAGTATGAAGAGTGATGAGGACATGGCTTTGGGAATTAAGCGTGCCAAGGATGTCCTCTACAATATGTACCGGACAGGGGCTCTAAGTCAGGAAGACTACGATAAGTACAAAGATTATGACTTTAAGAAAGATTTCCTACCATCAGGTAGTGTTAGCGGTACTTCGCGTGACTATCTCTACTATGCAACCTTGGCAGAAGCTACTGATCGCATGTACGACTACCTCGTCCAACGAGATAATGTTTCTGCGCAAGAATTAAAGAATGAGTCCATTCAGAAATCCTATCGTGATCTAGCCGCTAAGGAAATTGAAAATGGTGGATATAAGATTACGACAACTATCAATAAAAATGTTCATGCTGCGATGCAAAATGCGGTTGCGACCTACGGCTATTTGCTAGATGATTCGACAGGCCAGCCTGAGGTGGGGAATGTCCTCATGGACAACCAAACGGGAGCTATCCTTGGATTTGTTGGTGGTCGTAATTATCAAGAAAATCAGAACAATCACGCTATTGATACCAAGCGTTCTCCAGCTTCAACCACAAAACCTATATTGGCCTATGGTATCGCTATTGACCAAGGTTTGATGGGAAGTGCAAGTATCTTGTCAAACTATCCTACCAACTTCTCAAATGGGAATCCCATCATGTATGTCAATAGTCCTGGTACGGGCATGATGACATTGGGAGAAGCCCTTAACTACTCATGGAATATCCCAGCCTACTGGACGTATCGTACGCTTCGAGAGAAGGGTGTTGATGTCAAAGGCTATATGGAAAAAATGGGTTACGAAATCCCAGAATATGGTATTGAAAGTTTACCGATGGGTGGGGGGATTGACGTTACAGTTGCCCAGCATACCAACGGGTATCAAACTCTGGCCAACAATGGAGTTTACCATAAGAAACATATGATCGCGAAGATCGAGTCAACGGATGGCCGATTGGTATACGAGCACAAGGATGAGCCTGTCCAAGTTTATTCAAAAGCGACAGCAACCATTATGCAAAGTCTCCTTCGGGATGTTATCTCGTCTCGGATTACCTCGAGTTTCCAGACGGACTTGACGACTATCAATCCATCCCTCGCTCGTGCTGACTGGATCGGAAAAACTGGTACGACCAATGAAGATGAAAATATGTGGCTCATGCTTTCTACACCTCGCTTGACTTTGGGTGGCTGGTTAGGTCACGACGACAACCGACCACTAGCCAAAGGAGCAGGTCACTACCGCAATGCCAACTATATGGCCCACTTGGTCAATGCCATTCAGCAAGCTGAACCTGGAATATGGGGGAATGAACGCTTTAATCTGGATCCAAGTGTGACCAAGTCGCAAGTTCTCCGATCTACAGGACAAAAACCAGGCAAGGTTTCCATCAATGGAAAAGAAATAGAAGTTTCTGGATCAACAGTAACGAGCTACTGGGCGACTAAAGAAGGCGCGCCAGTGACCACCTATCGCTTTGCTATTGGAGGAAGCGATGCAGATTATCTGAACGCATGGAAGAATATTCTAGGAAGCATTCCAGCAGTGACTCCTCCAAGCTCAAGTTCAAGCAGTAGCTCTGGAAGTTCAAGTTCGAGTGGCAATACTCAAAGTGGTTCTTCAGGACGTTCACGTCTATTTAATCGTTAGGAAAGAGTAGTAGCAAGGTTAGTAATTTCTCCTTGTTGCTACTTTTTTCTTTGTTGGTTTCGTGTTACAATAATAATATGAATCATTATCAGAAAAAGATTGTTAAGGGAACAGTATATTCGCTACTCTCAGGCCTAATCTGGGGGATTTGTGGGATTTTAGGAGAGTATTTTTTCACTCATTATCCAGTGTCTTCTGGATGGATTACTTCTATGCGTTTACTAGTGGCGGGGAGTTTGGTTTTAGGTCTATCTGCCTTTCAGTTGCGTAGCCGCTTGTTGGACATCTGGCGTGATAAGAAAAATTATCTACCTTTTTTAGCCTATGCTATTCTAGGTATTTTTTCTGTGCAGTTTTTCTTCTATCTCTGCGTTGAGTATTCCAATGCGACGACGGCGACCATTTTGCAATTTATCAGCCCTGTTTTTATCCTGTTTTACAATCGAATCATTTACCAGAAGAAGGCTTCTATTACAGCTGTGTTCTATGTTTTGATTGCCATGCTAGGTGTTTTTTTGATGGCTACAAAAGGGGATTTGTCCCAGTTATCCATGACACCTTTGGCTCTAGTGACAGGTTTGCTCAGTGCAGTAGGGGTCATGTTTAATGTTATCCTTCCCCAACGCTTTGCACGGCGCTACGGATTTGTTCCGACTGTTGGTTGGGGGATGATTCTGGCAGGTCTCTTTAGTAATTTCCTCTACCCTATTTATCGGATAAGTTTTCAAGTGGATCTGGTAAGTGTGCTGATTTGTCTGACGATTGCCGTGTTTGGTACAGCTTTTGCCTTCTTCCTATCTATGAAGGCTGTGTCACTCGTTTCCCCGCTGGTTGTATCAGTGGTGAGTGCTAGCGAACCGCTCTCTTCAGCTTTATTAAGTGTTCTTTTTCTGGGAATGGTCATGGATGGTTTTTTGGCCTTAGCTATGGTGTTGATTATCGTTCCGATGATTTTTTTATCTGTAGAGGAAGCAAAACAAGCCCAGTAAAGATGATTATTTGATAGTTGAGGCTTCAAATTTGAAGCCTTTTTTGGTAGAATAGGTATCATTATAACGAACCAGGAGGCACCTATGACTGCTACAAAAATGAACGCTCAAGAAATTATCCAATTTATCGCCAATGCTGAAAAGAAAACCAGTGTCAAAGTAACCTTTGAAGGAGAACTTGCAACTGCTGTACCTAGCTCTGTTGTCAAACTAGGAAATGTTTTATTCGGAGACTGGAAGGATGTTGCTCCGCTTCTTGAAGGTTTGGTAGAAAATCAAGATTATGTTGTCGAGCAAGATGCTCGTAATTCTGCAGTTCCTTTGCTAGACAAACGTGCGATCAATGCTCGTATCGAGCCAGGTGCTATTATCCGTGACCAGGTTGAAATTGGTGACAATGCTGTTATCATGATGGGAGCTGTTGTCAATATCGGTGCTGAAATCGGTGCTGGAACCATGATTGACATGGGTGCCATCCTTGGAGGTCGTGCTATCGTTGGGAAAAACAGTCACGTTGGTGCAGGTGCAGTTTTGGCGGGTGTGATTGAGCCAGCTAGCGCTGAACCAGTCCGTGTCGGAGATAATGTTCTTATCGGTGCCAATGCAGTGGTGATCGAAGGGGTCCAAATCGGCAGTGGTTCAGTTGTTGCAGCAGGAGCTATTGTTACCCAAGATGTTCCAGAAAACGTGGTAGTGGCAGGTGTTCCAGCTCGTATCATCAAAGAAATTGATGCCCAAACCCAACAAAAAACAGCGCTAGAGGATGCGCTTCGTACCTTGTAAAAATAAAAAGAGGCGGATACTTCTTCCAGCCTCTTTCTTCTATCAAAAGGAGGATCGATAGATGTTAGATTTGATTCAGACTAGACGAGATTTACACCAGATTCCAGAGATTGGCTTGGAAGAGTTCAAGACTCAGGCTTATTTGCTGGATGTGATTGAGAAATTGACTACGGGCAAGGATTTTGTTCAAATTCGTATTTGGCGAACAGGGGTTTTGGTCTATTTGCAGGGAAGCCAGCCAAAGAAGACTATTGGCTGGCGAACAGATATTGATGGCCTGCCTATCGTCGAACAAACAGGACTGCCTTTCGCCTCTCAGCACCAAGGTCGCATGCATGCTTGTGGCCATGATTTTCATATGACTATTGCCTTAGGCTGTCTCGAACGCGCCCTGGAGGAACAACCCAAGAATAATTTGCTCTTTCTATTTCAGCCTGCTGAAGAAAATGAAGCTGGTGGCATGCTCATGTATGAGGACGGTGCTTTTGGAGACTGGCTACCAGACCAGTTTTATGGACTCCATGTTCGTCCGGATCTAAAGGTTGGACAGATTGCGACCAATACCCATACGCTCTTTGCAGGGACTTGTGAGGTGAAGATTCGTTTCAAAGGAAAAGGGGGACATGCAGCCTTTCCGCATGAAGCCAATGACGCCTTGGTGGCTGCTAGTTACTTTGTAACCCAAGTACAGTCAGTTGTCAGCCGCAATGTCAATCCCATCGAGGGAGCGGTGGTGACCTTTGGCCTTTTCCAAGCTGGAACAACCAATAATGTCATTACAGACACAGCCTTTTTGCATGGAACCATTCGCGCCTTGACTCAGGAAATGAGCCTCTTGGTACAAAAAAGAGTCAAGACAGTCGCAGAAGGGGTTGCAGCAGCCTTTGATATGGAAGTCGAAGTAGAACTCAAGCAAGGAGGCTACCTACCTGTTGAGAACAATCCAGCCTTGGCGCGTGAACTGATGGACTTTTTTGAAGAGAAAGATGGAATCGAGTTGATTGATATCGAGCCTGCTATGACAGGCGAGGACTTTGGTTATCTCCTTTCGAAGGTAGATGGCGTTATGTTCTGGCTAGGTATCGATAGTCCCTACGCTCTTCATCACCCTCAGATGAGTCCTAAGGAAGAAGCCATAGCCATTGGGGTAGATGCAGTCTCTAGTTTCTTAAAAAAGAAGGCAGCAGAGTAGAGGAATTGTCTATGAAAGCAGAACTACGCAAGAAAATTTTGCAAGAAATGAAGGCTTTATCTCAGGAGCAAAAACGGGCTATGGATCGAGCTTTAACCGAGCGTTTCTTACATCATCCCTTTTACCAAGAAGCTAAGAACATCGCAACCTATCTCTCTTTCCCTCATGAATTTCAAACGCAAGAACTGATTGAGCAGGCGCTGAAGGACGGCAAGAAGGTTTTGATACCCAAAACCTATCCCAAGGGGCGCATGGAGTTTGTGGTCTATCATCCGCAGCAGTTGGTAAAAACTTCCTTTGGTTTACTGGAACCGCAAGGAGACTTGGAAGTGGTGGAACTGTCTCAGATTGATTTGATTCATGTTCCAGGGCTAGCTTTTACGACAGAAGGCTATCGAATCGGATATGGTGGAGGATACTACGACCGCTATCTAGAACATTTTACTGGTCATACTTTGAGTACGGTTTATCCTTGTCAAATTCAGGAGTTTAACTTGGAAGACCATGATATTCCCGTCCAGGAGGTGCTAATCTATGAAGGAAATCTTTGATAAACGTTATCCTGTGACTAGTTTCTTCCTCCTAGTAACCGCATTGGTCTTTCTCTTGATGTTGGTTCTTACAGGTTTAAATTTTGAACGAGCAGATACCTTGCTTCAGTTTGGAGCCATGTATGGACCGATCATTCGCCTGTTCCCTGAGCAGATTTGGCGCCTTTTTTCGGCTATATTTGTGCATATTGGATGGGAGCATTTCATTGTCAATATGATTTCGCTCTACTTTCTTGGACGACAGGTTGAGGAGATTTTCGGCTCCAAGCAGTTCTTCCTTCTCTATCTCTTATCAGGAATGATGGGCAATCTCTTTGTGTTTGCATTTACACCGAAAGTTGTCGCAGCTGGAGCATCCACTTCTCTCTACGGGTTATTTGCTGCGATTATCGTCCTGCGTTACGCAACTCGCAACCCCTATATTCAGCAGTTGGGGCAATCCTATCTGACACTTTTCGTGATAAATATCATTGGAAGTGTTCTGATTCCAGGAATCAGCCTAGCAGGCCATATCGGAGGTGCAGTAGGCGGTGCCTTTCTAGCAGTCATCTTTCCAGTCAAATGGGAGAGAAGGATGTACAGTACCAGCCAGCGAATCGGAGCAACTGTACTTTTTATCGCACTAGCCATTTTCCTTTGCTATAAGGGAATGACCTATGTGTAGGGGGGATAGTTAAATGCGAGCACCGATTCGGTTGCTAATAAGTCATCTGCAAAGATGGCTTTTTTGTTGCAATCGTCAACAAAAAACAAAGCCCTTATTTAAGAGCTTTGTTTTTCTTCTATTCTCCCTCAGCTAACTCTTTTCCGAGTTGGATGAGGTAGTCTTTCAAGTCATCTTTAACTTGGGGGTGTTTGAGAGCGTAGTCGATGGAGGTTTTCATAAAGCCAAACTTATCTCCGACATCGTAACGAGCCCCTTTGAACTCACGAGCAAATACACGTTGTGTTTTATTGAGGGTATCGATTGCATCTGTCAGCTGAATTTCATTTCCTGCACCTGGAGCTTGGTTTTCGAGGATTTGGAAAATTTCAGGAGTGAGGAGGTAGCGTCCGATGATAGCAAGGTCGCTAGGAGCATCCTCTGGTGCAGGTTTTTCAACGAAGGTTTCAACGCTATAAAGGCCGTCTTTTCCTTCGCCTTGTGGAGCAATAACCCCGTAAGCAGAGACTTCGTCGTGAGGGACTGGCATAACAGCGATAGTAGACGCGTGGGTACGCTCGTAGTCATCCATGAGTTGTTTGGTAAGTGGAACAGCCTTTTCGTCCGTGATATCCATCAAATCATCACCAAGCATAACGACAAAAGGTTCATTTCCAACGAAAGCTTTGGCTTGCAAAACAGCATCGCCGAGACCACGTGGATGTGTTTGGCGGATAAAATGCAGGCGCATGCCGGTTGTCTCATCAACCAGCTTCAAAAGATCGGTTTTCCCTTTTTCTTTAAGGTTATATTCCAATTCGAAGTTTGAATCGAAGTGGTCCTCGATGGAACGTTTTGACTTACCAGTAACAACCAAGATGTCTTCGATTCCAGATTTGAGGGCTTCTTCAACGATAAACTGGATAGTTGGCTTGTCTACGATTGGCAACATTTCCTTGGCCAAGGCCTTAGTTGCTGGGAGGAAGCGAGTTCCCAATCCAGCTGCAGGGATGACTGCTTTTCTGACTTTTTGTTTCATGATGTTCCTTTCTATAAGGGTCTACGACCATTCGTTTTCTGCTTTAAATTCATTGCTCATGATGTCAGTGATTGCTTCTTTGATGTTGACACCTTCGTAGATGACTCGGTAAATAGCCTGTGTGATTGGCATGTAGACACCCAATTCCTGAGCCAGCTCGTAAGCTGCTCGAGTTGTTGAAATGCCTTCGATGACCATGCCCATGTTTGCTTCGATGTCTGCGAGGGATTCTCCACGACCGAGAGCATCACCGGCCCTCCAGTTACGAGAGTGGACAGATGTCCCCGTTACGATCAAATCCCCAACTCCAGAAAGCCCGCTATAAGTCAGAGGATTGGCTCCAAGAGCGACCCCTAGACGGGTGATTTCAGCCAAGCCACGGGCAATGATAGCCGCCTTGGCATTGTCGCCAAATCCTAGACCATGTAGTGCTCCAGCGCCAACTGCGATGATGTTTTTGAGAGCACCAGCGGTTTCAACTCCGATAACATCCGTATTAGTATAGAGACGGAAGTAGTGATTGCTAAAGAGATTTTGGACGTACTGGGCAGTTTCAAGATCTTTGGAGGCTGCGGTAATCAAAGTAATATCGCGTACAATCGTTTCCTCAGCATGGCTAGGTCCTGAAACAACAACGACTTCACTACGAAGGTCAGCTGGAATTTCCTCTTCAAGAATAGTTGATAGACGTTTGTGGCTATCTGGTTCCAATCCTTTGGAGGCATGCATGATGACAACCTTGTGATTGAGCACCTTTGCTACTTGTTGGGCAACCAGTCTCGTTACTTTTGTTGGGACTACAAATAAAACAGCATCCACATCCTTGAGTGTTTCTTCCAAGTCATGATAGGCTTTGATTTTTTCGTCGAGTAGGATATCTTTGAAGTAGCGTTTGTTTGTATGTTGGTTATTGATTTCATCAATTTGGTCAGAAATATTTCCCCAAATTCGAACCTCGTGTCCATTGTCGTTTAGGACCTGCGAAAGGGCAGTTCCCCAAGAACCAGGACCCAAGACAGCGATGGTTTGTTTCTTCATCTTTTCCTCCTTGTAAGAGTTCTTCCTTTCATTTTACCATAAAAAGCCTTTTCATGCATCACCTGTAGATGAAAGCGCACTAATTTATAATAAGGAGACTTCTTTGACAAGATGTCTCTTTTTTGCTAGAATAGCATCAATATGAACGAATGAGAAGGAGCTGACGCAGGATGTCGCTCCCTTTATCTATTTTATTAGGAGGAAATATGCTCATTAAAAAAATAAAAACCTATAAATGGCAAGCCTTGGCATCCTTAATGATGACAGGCTTGATGGTTGCGAGTTCGCTCTTGCAACCGCGCTATTTGCAAGAGGTGTTAGAGGCTTTGTTGGCCGGACAAAATGAGGCTATTTATAGTATTGGCGCTTGGTTGATAGGAGTAGCCCTAGTCGGTCTGGTTGCAGGTGGGGTCAATGTAACGCTTGCAGCCTACATTGCTCAAGGAGTGTCTTCGGACCTTCGTGAAGACGCTTTTCGCAAGATCCAGACTTTTTCTTATGCCAATATCGAGCAATTCAATGCGGGTAACCTTGTCGTCCGTATGACCAATGATATCAACCAAATTCAGAACGTGGTGATGATGGCTTTTCAAATTCTTTTCCGTCTCCCTCTTCTCTTTATCGGTTCCTTTATCTTGGCGGTTCACACTCTTCCGTCGCTTTGGTGGGTGATTGTCCTCATGGTGCTCCTAATCTTTGCACTAACTGCCATCATGATGGGGATGATGGGGCCACGATTTGCCAAATTTCAAACCCTTCTTGAACGGATCAATGCTATCGCTAAGGAAAATCTACGTGGTGTGCGCGTAGTCAAATCCTTTGTACAAGAAAAAGCACAATTTGACAAATTTACCGAGGTTTCTGATGAACTTCTCGGCCAAAATCTTTATATCGGTTATGCCTTCTCAGTTATAGAACCCGTTATGATGCTAGTCGGCTATGGAGCGGTCTTTCTCTCTATCTGGTTGGTAGCAGGCATGGCTCAGTCAGATCCGTCTGTAGTGGGCTCGATTGCTTCCTTTATCAACTATCTCAGCCAGATTATCTTTACTATTATCATGGTTGGATTTTTAGGAAATTCTGTCAGCCGTGCCATGATTTCTTTGCGTCGTATCCGTGAGATTCTAGATACCGAGCCAGCGATGACCTTTAAAGATCTCCCAGATGAAGAGTTAGAAGGAAGTCTCTCTTTTGAAAATGTGACCTTCACCTATCCCAATGATGACGAACCTATGCTGAAGAATGTAACCTTTGATGTTGCGCCTGGTCAGATGGTCGGTGTGGTTGGAGCGACTGGAGCAGGGAAGTCCACTCTAGCTCAGTTAATTCCACGACTGTTTGATCCACAGGAGGGATCTATTAAGATTGGTGGCAAGGATATTCGAGACGTCAGCGAGGGAACCTTACGTAAAACAGTTTCCATTGTCTTGCAACGTGCTATTCTCTTTAGTGGGACCATTGCAGATAATCTTCGTCAAGGGAAAGGCAATGCCAGCGTGTCAGAAATGGAACGTGCAGCACGAATTGCCCAAGCCAGCGAATTTATCGGACGCATGGAAAACAAATTTGAGAGTCAGGTCGAAGAGCGAGGCACCAATTTTTCTGGTGGACAAAAACAACGGATGTCCATTGCCCGTGGGATTGTCAGCAATCCCCGTATCCTGATTTTTGACGATTCGACTTCAGCCTTGGATGCTAAGTCAGAGAGACTCGTACAGGAAGCTTTGAATAAAGACCTGAAAGGGACGACAACCATTATCATCGCTCAAAAGATTAGTTCAGTCGTCCATGCAGACAAGATTTTGGTCTTGGACCAAGGACGCTTGATTGGAGAAGGACGGCATGCAGACTTGGTAGCTAACAATGCCGTCTACCGCGAAATCTACGAAACACAAAAGGGAAAGGAGGAATAAAATGAAAACCGTTCGATTTTTCTGGAATTATTTTAAAGTTTACAAGTTCTCCTTTGTCATTGTGGTTCTGATGGTTGCAGTTGCGACGATTGCCCAAGCCCTCTTTCCAGTTTTTTCAGGTCAAGCAGTGACGGAGCTCGCTAACCTAGTTCTGGCTTATCAAAATGGAACTTCCGAACTAGCCTGGCAGAGTTTGTCAGCTCTGATGCTGAATCTAGCTCTGGTTGTTCTCGCCCTAGTGGTATCCAGTTTGATTTACATGACCTTGATGACCCGTGTGATTGCTGAGTCAACAAATGAGATGCGTAAGGGCCTCTTTGGCAAACTCTCTCGTTTGACGGTTTCTTTCTTTGACCGCCATCAGGATGGCGACATCCTTTCTCGCTTCACGAGTGACTTGGATAACATCCTTCAAGCCTTCAATGAAAGCCTAGTTCAGGTCATGAGCAATATTGCTCTTTACATCGGTTTGATTTTTGTCATGTTTTCAAGAAATGTGACGCTAGCCCTGATAACAGTAGCCAGCACCCCAGTGGCCTTTCTCATGTTGGTTTTCATCGTGAAGATGGCCCGCAAGTACACCAATCTCCAGCAAAAAGAGGTTGGGAAACTCAACGCCTACATGGATGAGAGTATTTCTGGACAGAAAGCTGTTATCGTACAAGGAATTCAAGACGACATCGTAGCAGGCTTTGTGGAGCAAAATGAGCGCGTGCGCAAGGCAACCTTTAAAGGGAGAATGTTCTCAGGCATCCTCTTTCCTGTTATGAATGGGATGAGCTTGGTCAATACGGCCATCGTTATTTTTGCAGGTTCTGCGGTCTTGCTGAACGATCCAAGTATCGAAACAACGACAGCCCTAGGTTTGATCGTCATGTTTACCCAATTTTCTCAGCAGTACTACCAGCCGATTATCCAGGTGGCTGCGAGTTGGGGGAGCCTCCAGTTGGCCTTTACTGGGGCGGATCGTATCCAAGAAATGTTCGATGCAGAAGAAGAGATTCGTCCGCAAAATGCGCCTGCCTTTACGGAATTGCGAGAAGGCGTTGAAATCAGTCACATTGATTTCTCTTATGTGCCAGACAAGCCGATTTTAAAAGATGTCAGCATTTCAGCTCCTAAGGGGCAGATGATAGCAGTTGTCGGTCCGACTGGTTCGGGAAAAACAACCATCATGAACCTCATCAATCGTTTCTACGATGTGGATGCAGGTAGCATTTCCTTTGATGGAAAAGACATCCGTGACTATGACTTGGATAGCCTGCGGAGCAAGGTCGGGATTGTCTTGCAGGATTCGGTCTTGTTTAGTGGGACAATCCGAGACAATATCCGCTTCGGTGTACCAGATGCCAGTCAGGAAATGGTCGAAGCAGCTGCCAAGGCAACTCATATTCATGACTACATTGAAAGCCTGCCTGATAAGTATGATACCCTTATTGATGATGAGCAGAATATCTTCTCGACTGGGCAGAAACAATTGATTTCCATCGCTCGGACCTTGATGACAGATCCTCAAGTCCTAATCTTAGATGAAGCGACTTCCAATGTCGATACCGTAACAGAAAGCAAGATTCAACATGCCATGGAGGCAGTTGTAGCAGGACGAACCAGTTTTGTCATTGCCCATCGTCTCAAGACCATCCTCAATGCCGATCAGATTATTGTCCTCAAAGATGGAGAGGTCATTGAACGTGGGAATCATCACGAGTTGCTCAAACTCGGCGGTTTCTACTCAGAACTCTATCACAATCAATTTGTATTTGAATAAGAAAAAAGTTGTCCTTTTGGGCAGCTTTTTCTTATCCATAAAAAATACTTATCACGGTCTTTTAAAAAACATATTAGACAGGAAAGGGTTGGAGTGATAAGATAAGACTGTCGCAAGAAAATCGAAAGGAGACACATCATGGCTAGAACGGTTGTAGGAGTTGCTGCAAATCTATGTCCTGTAGATGCAGAAGGGAAAAACATCCACTCATCTGTATCCTGTAAATTTGCAGAGAGCATTCGTCAAGTCGGAGGTCTTCCTTTAGTAATTCCTGTAGGGGATGAGTCCATTGTTCGCGATTATGTAGAAATGATTGACAAACTCATCTTGACAGGTGGGCAAAACGTCCATCCTCAGTTTTATGGAGAGAAAAAGACCATTGAGAGCGATGATTACAACCTTGTACGCGATGAGTTTGAACTAGCTCTCTTGAAAGAAGCGCTCCGTCAGAATAAACCAATTATGGCAATCTGTCGCGGAGTTCAGCTGGTCAATGTTGCTTTTGGTGGCACTCTCTACCAAGAAATTGAAGGTCACTGGCAAGGCTTGCCTTTTGGGACCTCTCATACTATTGAGACAGTAGAAGGGAGTGTGGTGGCTAAGTTGTTTGGCAAAGAAAGTCAGGTTAACTCAGTCCATCGTCAAAGTATCAAAGATCTGGCACCTAATTTCCGTGTAACTGCTATTGATCCAAGAGACCAGACCATCGAAGCGATTGAGTCTATCGACGAGCATCGTATCATCGGCTTGCAGTGGCATCCAGAATTTCTGGTCAATGAAGAAGACGGCAATTTAGAACTATTTGAGTATTTATTAAATGAATTGTAACGGTTAGAATCTCTAGCCGTTTTTATTCGCCCTTTCAGATTTTTTATATTTTAGCAAATTTACGCAAACGTTTGAATTCTGATAAAAATTGGGCAAATTCAATAAAAAAGCTTGAAAAAATCGAAGGTAAGCGTTATGATAGAAAAGAAGAAATTTTGGAGGATTATCATGTCACATATTAAATTTGATTATTCAAAAGTTTTAGACAAATTTGTTGCCCCACATGAAGTGGAATACATGCAAGCACAGGTAACTGCAGCAGACGAATTGATCCGCAAAGGAACTGGTGCTGGTAGCGACTTTTTAGGTTGGTTGGACCTTCCTGAAAACTACGACCGCGAAGAATTTGACCGCATCTTGAAAGCTGCTGAACAAATCAAAGCAGACAGCGATGTCTTGGTTGTAATCGGTATCGGTGGATCTTACCTTGGTGCCAAAGCCGCCATCGACTTCTTGAACCACCACTTTGCTAACTTGCAAACAAAAGAAGAACGCAAAGCTCCACAAATCCTTTACGCTGGAAACTCAATCTCATCTACTTACCTTGCTGACTTGGTAGAGTACGTAGCTGACAAAGACTTCTCAGTAAATGTGATTTCTAAATCAGGTACAACAACAGAACCAGCGATTGCTTTCCGTGTCTTCAAAGAACTCTTGGTTAAGAAATACGGTCAAGAAGAAGCTAACAAACGTATCTACGCTACAACTGACCGCCAAAAAGGTGCTGTTAAGGTTGAAGCAGATGCCAACGGTTGGGAAACATTTGTGGTTCCAGATGACATCGGTGGACGTTTCTCAGTATTGACAGCAGTTGGTTTGCTTCCAATCGCAGCATCAGGTGCAGACATCAAAGCTCTTATGGAAGGTGCAAACGCAGCTCGTAAAGACTACACTTCAGACAAGATTGCTGAAAATGAAGCTTACCAATACGCAGCAGTTCGTAACATCCTTTACCGTAAAGGCTACGCTACTGAAATCTTGGTAAACTATGAGCCATCACTTCAGTACTTTTCAGAATGGTGGAAACAATTGGCTGGTGAGTCAGAAGGGAAAGACCAAAAAGGGATCTACCCAACTTCAGCTAACTTCTCAACTGACTTGCACTCATTGGGTCAATTTATCCAAGAGGGAACTCGTATCATGTTTGAAACAGTTGTCCGTGTTGACAAACCACGTAAGAACGTGATCATTCCTACTTTGGAAGAAGACCTTGATGGACTTGGTTACCTTCAAGGAAAAGACGTTGACTTTGTAAACAAAAAAGCAACTGACGGTGTTCTTCTTGCCCACACTGACGGTGATGTGCCAAACATGTACGTAACTCTTCCTGAGCAAGATGCCTTCACTCTTGGTTACACTATCTACTTCTTCGAATTGGCAATTGCCCTTTCAGGTTACTTGAATGCCATCAACCCATTTGACCAACCAGGTGTTGAAGCCTACAAACGTAACATGTTTGCCCTTCTTGGAAAACCAGGATTTGAAGAATTGAGCAAAGAGCTTAACGCACGTCTATAATAGAAGAAAAGAGTGGCTTGCCCACTCTTTTTACTCTCTTTATTCGTAGACATTGGACTCAGGCGAGACTTGTGATATAATATAGAAAGCAAAAAGGCAGACGCCTAGAGACTTTATAGGAGAAACTATGTCAAAAGATATCCGCGTACGCTACGCACCAAGTCCAACAGGACTACTACACATCGGAAATGCCCGTACAGCATTGTTTAACTACCTTTACGCACGTCATCATGGTGGAACTTTTATCATTCGTATCGAAGATACTGACCGTAAACGCCATGTTGAGGATGGAGAACGCTCACAGCTTGAAAATCTTCGATGGTTGGGGATTGACTGGGATGAGAGCCCAGAAACTCATGAAAACTACCGTCAATCAGAGCGTTTGGAACTCTATCAAAAATACATCGACCAATTGCTAGCTGAAGGAAAAGCCTACAAATCATACGTTACAGAAGAAGAGTTGGCAGCTGAACGCGAACGCCAAGAAGCAGCTGGCGAAACACCACGTTACATCAATGAATATCTTGGCATGAGCGAAGAAGAAAAAGCAGCTTACATCGCAGAACGTGAAGCAGTTGGTATCATCCCAACTGTTCGTTTGGCTGTCAATGAGTCTGGTATCTACAAGTGGCATGATATGGTCAAAGGTGATATCGAGTTTGAAGGTGGCAATATCGGTGGTGACTGGGTGATTCAAAAGAAAGACGGATACCCGACTTACAACTTTGCCGTTGTTATTGATGATCACGATATGCAAATCTCTCATGTTATCCGTGGAGATGACCACATTGCCAACACACCCAAACAGCTTATGGTTTATGAGGCTCTTGGTTGGGAAGTTCCAGAGTTCGGTCACATGACTTTGATTATCAACTCTGAAACAGGGAAAAAATTGTCTAAACGTGACACCAACACCCTTCAATTTATTGAGGACTATCGTAAGAAAGGCTATCTTCCAGAAGCTGTCTTTAACTTTATCGCCCTTCTTGGTTGGAATCCAGGTGGCGAAGATGAAATTTTCTCTCGTGAGGAATTGATTAAACTCTTTGACGAAAACCGCCTCAGCAAGTCTCCAGCTGCCTTTGATCAGAAGAAACTGGACTGGATGAGCAATGACTACATCAAGAGAGCAGAACTTGCTACTATCTTTGAAATGGCAAAACCTTTCCTAGAAGAAGCAGGGCGTTTGACTGACAAATCAGAGAAAATGGTAGAACTCTACAAGCCACAGATGAAATCAGTAGACGAGATTGTTCCACTGACAGATCTTTTCTTCTCAGATTTCCCAGAGTTGACAGACGCTGAGCGCGAGGTCATGGCAGGAGAAACCGTTCCTGTTGTTCTAGAAGCCTTCAAAGCGAAGCTAGAAGCAATGACAGATGAAGAATTTGTAACAGAAAACATCTTCCCACAAATCAAAGCAGTTCAAAAAGAAACAGGTATTAAAGGGAAAAACCTCTTCATGCCGATTCGTATTGCAGTATCAGGTGAAATGCATGGACCAGAACTTCCAGATACGATTTACCTATTAGGTCGTGAGAAATCTATCCAGCATATTGATAATATGCTCAAAGAGATTTCTAAATAAAAAGGACTTCCGATGGATACATGGGAAAAAATGTATGAAGAAGCACGAACCTTATTCAATCCCCATGAAGTTTCTGACTTTGTTTATGCTAACCATGTTGTTGCTGCGGTAGAAGCAGAAGATGGTCAGATCTTCACAGGATTTTGTATGGAGGGCACTTGTGGCGTTTTTCATCTCTGTGCAGAACGAGCAGCTCTCTTCAATATGTATCAATTTTCAGGACAAACTAAAGTTAAGAAAATCCTCGCCTTTCGAGATAAACCTCCCTACGGCGAAGGATCAGGCATGCCCTGTGGCGCTTGCAGAGAATTTCTCTTAGAATTGAATGCTGAAAATAAAGAAGCAGAGTTCATGATGGACTACGAAACAAGAAAAACAATTAAGGTTGCTGAATTGATCCCTTACTGGTGGGGAGAGGAACGCGCGACTAATTGGCAAGATAAATAGAAGGAGTCAGTTTAACTGGCTCTTTCCCTTATCTTTTCAGAATTTTGATAAAGAGGAAAAAAAGTTCTTGACAAAGGTAAAAAAGTAGGTATAATAGAAAGAGTTGAAAAGCTCAGGTCCGTTGGTCAAGGGGTTAAGACACCGCCTTTTCACG